>CABRGJ010000233.1 GCA_902470405.1 uncultured Eggerthella sp. | reverse complement strand
ACGTAGTCATCGTCGAATCCCATCGCCTCATCGTCGCCCATATCCTTCGCAGCGAGCTGCGCACGGAATCGCTCCGCTTGATCGACGGGATCATTAAGTTCATTAAAAGCATTAGCATATTCGTGACCAGAAATAAACAATTCGAAGCGGTCGGCCACTTCATCTTCACCAATTTTACGTTTTGCGAGAGGCGAAACTTCGATCGGATGATCGACCACGAAGGTTGGCTGAACTAAGGTCGGCTCGACAAATTCTTCGAAGAGTTCTGCGATGATCTTGCCTTTGCCCCATGCGTCATCAACATGAACACCACGTGCTTCGGCAATGGCTGCCACTTCCTCACGCGTCATGTCGAAGCTGACATTCTCGCCTGTTGCTTCGTTCACAAGCTCGACCATGGACGCGCGACGCCATTCGCCTCCCAAATCGATGGTAGTGCCCTGATATTCCACTTTGAGCGTGCCGCACGCAGCCATGGCAGCCGCCTGCACGAAGCCCTGCGTGAGCTCCATCATGCCCTCAAGATCAGAGAATGCCTGATATGCCTCCATCGTGGTGAATTCAGGGTTATGATAGGGATCCATGCCCTCATTGCGGAACTGGCGGCCGATCTCGAAGACCTTCTCGAAACCGCCCACTAACAGGCGCTTCAGCGGCAGTTCGGTAGCGATGCGCAAAAAGTAATCGCGATCGAGCGCGTTGAAATGCGTCGTGAAGGGCTTGGCGTTCGCACCACCCATGATGGAATGCAAAAACGGTGTTTCCACCTCATAAAAGCCCTGATCTTCCATGTAATGACGGATAGCGGAGATGATCTTCGAGCGCTTCACGAACGTCTCGTGCACTTCAGGATTCACAATGAGGTCGACATAGCGCTGGCGATAGCGCAGCTCTTTGTCGGCAAGACCATGAAACTTCTCTGGTAGTGGGCGCAACGACTTGGAGAGCAGCTCGTAAGAATCGACCGCGACGGAGAGCTGGCCGCGACGCGTGCGCATCATGCAGCCCGAAACACCGATCCAATCTCCCACGTCGAGATCCTTCATCGCAGCAAACGCTTCTTCACCGAGCGCATTGATACGACAGAACAACTGGATATTGCCCGTCGAATCGCGCAACTCCATGAAGATGATCTTGCCCTGATCGCGCTTAGCCATGACACGGCCCGCAACCTCCACGCGATCTTCCGTGTTCTCACCATCTTCAAGATCTGCATACTTGTTATCCAGATCGATGATGTGGTGCGAATAAGAAAACGCGTGACCATAAGGGTTCTGACCAGCAGCGATGAGCGCCTCGCGCTTTGCATGACGCACCAGGATAGGATCGTCCTCTGGAGCTTCCGGTGTTGCGTTCAAAGGTGTTTCTTCGGTCATGAAAAGCCTTTCGGATGGGTTCTACAAACAACGCCGGTGCCTAGAACACCAGCGTTGTGATCGTGTTACTTGTGCAATTGTAGTGAAAGAAGCGACAGCGCGCAGCTAGGATGCACTTCTTAATGCTCGATCTTCAGAACGGTCATATGGATGTCGCGACCAGTCGGGCCTTGCAGATCGATCTCGTCGCCCTTCTTGCTACCCAGAAGCGCCGCACCGACCGGAGATTCATTGGAGATCTTGCCTTCAGCGGAGTTGCTCTCAGCAGCGCCAACGATCGTGAAGGCGCGCTCCTTGCCTCCCATATCTACCGTAACCTTACTGCCGATATTCACTTTAGAAGAGCGCTTCGGCGTATCGACGACAGTAGCCTCGCCCAGGATACGCGTGATCTCAGCGATACGGCCTTCCATCATGGCCTGCTCATTCTTCGCATCATCGTATTCGGAGTTCTCCGAGATGTCGCCGAATTCACGTGCAACACGGATGCGCTCGCCGATCTCGGCACGCTTCTCGGTCTCGAGATAGTGCAGTTCTTCTTCGAGCTTTGCTTTGCCTTCTTGGGTGAGGATGTAATCTTTTTCCATGGGACCCCCGTAGTTGAGTTCTTACGTATCGATCGTTCGGACGAATACGTCCGAGCATAAGAAACGCGCTTTGATGATCTGCGCGCTTCTTTGAATTCTTATTCTGTCTTTTCCCTCTCTGGCTCGGTCGCTTCGGTGACCGCGTCCGAAGTACTGAAATCAGCTTCAGCGGTGGCCTGCGCGGCAGCCGCCTTCTGTCCAGGCTCTGGCTTGTCGATGACCTCAAGCTCTTCAGGCTCCGCCGCCTGGGCTTCCTCTGCCTGCTGAGCTGCTTCTTCAGCTTTCTTCTTCTTGCCACCGCCAAGACCTTCGCGTAGGTTCTTCACGGTCTTACCGATAGC
>CABRGJ010000232.1 GCA_902470405.1 uncultured Eggerthella sp. | reverse complement strand
TTTTGCAGCGCCCCATAGAACAGATCGAGATCATCGCTCATCAGGCGAACACCATACGGGGGATTACCCACCAAGCAACCACGTTTAACATCGGCCACGCCCATCGTCTCGAGCGTTTTGTCCATCGAAGCACAGTCCGCGACCGAGAAGACCAGGTACTGAGCAAGACCGATACGCGATGCCTGCTGCGTGGCAATCTCGATCGCGCGAGGATCTTTGTCGCTACCACGAAGATACGGCATGCGCTGAAGGCCTGCTTCCAGCCGCTTGTCAGCCTCAGCGAGCAACCTGTCAAAAAGCTGCTGATCGAACTGCTTCCAACCCTGAAAACCCCAATAATCGCGCAGGATGCCCGGTGCCATATCAGCCGCCATCATGGCAGCTTCCAACACAAGCGTACCGCTTCCGCAGAAAGGATCGTAGAGCAGCGCATCTGCTGGCTCGAGCATGCCAACGTGCAGATCGTCCACAATGCGCCTCCATGGCGACACGAGCAACATACCCGCCGCTAGCGCTTCCTTGAGCGGCGCCTGCACCGTCTCCCCTTCCAGACGATAACCACGCTGATGAAGTGGTTCCCCTGCAAGGTCGAGCGAGATGGTAGCCCTCTTCGCATGGAGCGACACGTTGATGAGCACCCCGGGACGATGCTTGCTCACCTCGGGACGCGAGCCCGTGCGAGCGCGCAGCTCATCACATATCGCGTCCTTCACGCGCATGGCCGTGAACTGAGTGTTGCGCAACTCCGCATTCGTACCACGCGCCGATATTGCTATGGTCGAGTCGGGATCGATATGATCTTGCCAGGGAAAAGCACGCACGGACGCATAAAGCTGATCGGCATCGCACGCATCCACGCGATCGAGCACGAGCAGCACACGAGAGGCGCTGCGCAACCACAAACATGCGCGCAATCCATCTTCGATACGCCCGAAAAAGGCAACGCCCCCTTTAAGGGGACGTGTGCGCTTGATACTGAGACTCTTCAGTTCTTCTGAAACGATCGGCTCGAACCCCGCCGGACAGACCGCATAGAATTCCAGAGGATCGCCCATTAATCTTCCAAATAATCCTTGAGCTTCTGAGAACGAGATGGATGTCGAAGCTTCGCGAGCGTCTTGCTCTCGATCTGACGGATTCGCTCGCGCGTCACGCCGAATTCGCGACCGACTTCCTCGAGCGTACGCGGATGACCATCTTCCAGGCCGAAACGTAACGTGATGACCTTACGCTCACGTTCTGCCAGGCCTTCCAGCGTCTTCGCCAACTGTTCTTGCAGCATAGAGAAGCTTGCCGCATCGGGCGGAACGACCGCTGCGTCATCCTCGATGAAGTCGCCCAATTGAGAATCTTCCTCTTCGCCGATAGGCGTCTCAAGGCTGACCGGCTCTTGCGAGATCTTCTGGATCTCGCGAACACGCTCTGGCGTAAGACCCATCTCTTCAGCGATCTCTTCAGGGGTTGGTTCACGACCGAGCGTCTGCAGGAGCTGACGCTGGATGCGAACGAGCTTATTGATGGTCTCGACCATATGCACAGGAATACGAATGGTACGCGCCTGGTCGGCGATCGCACGTGTGATGGCCTGGCGGATCCACCACGTTGCATAGGTGGAGAACTTGAAGCCCTTCGTGTAGTCGAACTTCTCGACCGCACGGATGAGACCCAGGTTGCCTTCCTGGATAAGGTCGAGGAAGAGCATGCCGCGACCCACATAGCGCTTCGCGATGGAAACGACCAGGCGAAGATTCGCTTCGATGAGCTGCTGTTTCGCATCCAAGCCAACTTGCTCGATGCGAGAAAGACGCCTGCGTTCGCGACGCTCTAAAGGAACACCACCCTCTTCTTCAGAAGCATCGAGCTGCGCCATCGCCTCGACGCCAGCCTCGATCTTCATTGCGAGGTCAACTTCTTCGGCGGCGGTGAGCAGGGAGACCTTGCCGATCTCCTTCAGGTACATGCGCACAGGATCGCCCGTCAACATGGCGACCGAATTGTCAGAGTTATATTTGCGAGTACGCGCCGTCTTCGTCTTTGACGAAACGCGCGGGACCGTGATCTCGGCCGATGCCTTCAGCTCTTCTTGAGGAATATCCTCCAATAGAGCTTCGTCAGTAAGGTCGGATGCTTCGACGGTCTCTTCTTCAGGTGCGTCTTCGGTGTTTGAAAGATCGGGTTCGATGGAATCGTCTTCAAGGAGGTCTGTCTCGAGCTCTTCTTCGAGTGCTTCTTCGACGATCTCTTGGGCGATCTTTTCGCTTGCCTGCTCTTCTGCGGCTTTCTTCTCTTGTTTCTTGCTGCTCGA
>CABRGJ010000231.1 GCA_902470405.1 uncultured Eggerthella sp. | reverse complement strand
GATCGCATTTCATGTATGTGCTCATCTGCGCAGATGAAACACTCTATACAGGATATACGACCGATTTGGAGAAGCGCATCGAGGCGCACAACGCGGGCAAGAGCGCGAAATATACTGCCGCACGCAGACCGGTTCGCCTACTTGCTCATGCTGCGTTCGAGACCAAGCATGAAGCGATGAGCGCAGAATATCATTTCAAACAGCTTTCTCGGGCAGAAAAGCTCTCTCTTATTGAACGCGCGAGCGAAGGATCGTTCGAATCACTTCTTTTTGAGCGCTTTGAACTATAGCTTTATGTTGGCAAAAAAGCCTTAGGCCTCGAAGAGCAGACCACCATAAGTGAGACCGCCGCCGAATCCGACCGCGATGATCTTATCGCCTTTGTGGATCTTGCCTTGCGCGTAGGCATCGACGAGCGCGATAGGAACGCTTGCGGCAGAAGTGTTGCCAGTATTCTCCATGCAAACCTGGAACATCTCCAGGCCAAGGCCAAGGCGTTTCGCGGCATAACGAATGATGCGTTCATTTGCCTGGTGTGGCACGACGAGCGCGATATCATCCATGGTCAAACCTGCGTTTTCGAGAACTCCTTCAATAGCGGTGCAGAGTGCTTTCGATGCGAATTTGAAGACTGCTTGGCCAGACATGTGCACGAGCGAATCGAGTTGATCTGCGGAGAAGCCTAGAATAGCGCCCATCGAGGTGAGCGAGGGGTCAGGATCGTCTTTCGCGTCGAGCGAAATGCCGTCTTTTGTGAAGGGCACAGGAGCAACGAAGGAATTCGTGCAGGCAAGAGAATTCTTGGTATCATCCACGTTGCGCAGGAACGTGGACAAGATGCCAGGTTCATTTTCGTCCCATTCGAGGACCGCAGCACCTGCACCATCTCCGAATAAGATGCATGAACCACGATCTTCCCAGTTCAAGATGCGAGTTGTGCGATCGGCGCCGACCACGAGCGCGCGCGTCATCTTCTGGCGCCCTCCTGGAAGACTACAGCTTGCAGCGAGCATTCCATCTGCGACCGAGACGCCATAGATGAATCCACAGCAAGCGGCATTCATATCGAAGGCGACAGCGTTCTCAAGACCAAGCTCGCGCCTAAGTGCGCCTGCGGTGGAGGGCATGAGCGTATCGGGTGTGAGCGTTCCGCAGATGACCAGATCGATGCTGGCGGGATCGATTTGAGACTCGCACCAACCTTCCGCATCGGTTATCGGCTTGCCCAAGGCTGCTAGTGCGGCGTTTCGGGCAAGGTCGATAGTAGATTCTTCAACAGCGATATGACGAGAATGGATGCCGGTACGCGGGTAGACCCAGTCATCACTTGCATCGACGATCGTGTCGAGCTCATCGTTGGTGACTTCGAGCTTTGGAAGAGCTTTGCCGAGTCCTATGATCTTGGTTCCCACGTTTCCTCCCACTATTGGTGCTTTTGCAACCATTATAAGGCGTGTTCGGGGCAAGATTCATCGGAAAGCTTACAGGGTTGCTCTCTTCGGTTATTCGAATTTATCTGCTGCGACTTCGAGTTAGTGGATGATATCGATCTGCTGGGGGCACATCGCTTCGCATTCTCCGCATTGGATGCATGAGCTTGCAAGACCATCTGCTGCTTGCCAGCTATAGAGATCCTTCGCGAATTGGAGGTTTTCGGTCATAGCAGCAAGGTTCAGAAGCTCCATGATCTGGGGGATCTTCACGTTTGATGGGCAGTCTTTCACACAGTAATTGCAAGCAGTGCAGGGTACGACGGACATCGCGCGAAGTTTTGCGATCACGTCTTGGAGCGCTTTGTCCTCTTCGGGGGTGAAGGGCTTGTTTGCGATATAGGATGCGACATTCTGTTCGACATGCCTGCAAGCACGCTGATCACATTCGGGAGGTTCCAGCAGAAACGATACGCCCATTCGGCTTGGGTCGACCCCGGCTTTGCTTCTTGGAAGATGCGTGCGGCGTCCTGGGGTAGATCGCACAAGCGTCCACCTCGCGCGGGTTCCATGATGATGACCGGCTTGCCGTGCTTTTCGGCCACCTCCATGAGCTTCTTTGCCTCATTGTGCGGGTCGTCCCAGTCAAGATAGTTAACTTGAAGCTGCACAAAATCCATTTCAGGGTGTTCAGTCAGGAGCTTGTCAAGGCATTCTGAATCGTCGTGCATCGAAAAGCCGACATATTTGATCCTGCCTGCCGCTTTTTGTTCTTGTGCGAAGTTCCACATATCGTATTCGTCGAACTTGGCGGTGCGCTTTCCGCCTACGTTATGTAAAAGATAGTAGTCGATGTAGTCGATGCCGAGACGCTCAAGG
>CABRGJ010000230.1 GCA_902470405.1 uncultured Eggerthella sp. | reverse complement strand
GGATGAGATCGCTTGTCTTCTTCGCTGCCATGATGCCTGCGATGCGTGCGGTTGCCAGCACGTCGCCCTTCTTCGCGCGTTGCGAGAGTATGGTGGCAAGCGTTGGCGCTTGCATGGTGATGAACCCTTCCGCTATGGCCGTACGTTTCGTTTCTGCCTTTTCGGATACGTCGACCATGTGGGCGTTGCCCTGCTCTGTAAGATGCGTGAGCTTCATACTGGAAGATTGGTTCATCGCGAGCCTTTCGAATGGCGTGTCTGCTAGAGGATATTATCCACCAACCTGTACCATTTCGCGTAGCGTTCCGGTGCGCGCTTCATGACTTTCGGGCTTTTGCGCGAGCGCGGTGGCGAACACCGCATCAAGATCACGCTTTTCGCCTGTGCGCAGAGCTCTGCGTACGTCGAGCTCTTGGTCTGAGAACAGGCACAAGCGCAGTTTGCCATCAGCGGTCAGACGTAGGCGATTGCATGATGCGCAGAAATGATCCGAAACTGAGGTGATGAAGCCGATCGTACCTTGCGCTTCGGGCAGACGCCAATAGCGTGCTGGTCCCCAACCGACAGGGATGATGTCGGTCATGCCTTGAGCGGAGGGCTCGAGCGGATACGGTGCCCCAAGACCTTTTGCGACACAAGCGCGGGTTAAGGTGCGGAGCATCTCATCTAGTGGGATCACCTCTTCTTCGCTCCAGCGTATCAGCTCAGAAGAGCAGGATGAACCGAGCGGCATGTATTCGATGAAGCGTACGTGCAGCGGGTAGTCGCGTGTCAATTTAGCGAATGCGGCAAGGTCTTGATTCATGCTACGAATGATCACCGTGTTGATCTTCACAGGGGAGAATCCCGCCTCGAGCGCGCAGTTCACGCCCGCGATCGCCTCGTTCAGATCCCCGCAGCGCGTGATAGCACGATAGACGTTCGGATCGAGCGTGTCGAGCGAGATGTTGACGCGTGAGAGACCTGCATCCTTCAACTCTTTAGCGAAGCGGGGCAGCAGGATGCCATTAGTAGTGAGCGCCACGTCTTCGATGCCTTCGATATTCTTACACGCTCGTACGAGCTCGGTGATGCCCTTACGTACGAGAGGCTCGCCTCCGGTGAAGCGTAGACGGCGGATGCCATGCTGGGCGGCCACTTCGACCACGCGTACGATTTCTTCGAAGGAGAGGATCTCATCGTGCGGTCGTGATATGACACCTGCTTCAGGCATGCAATAGACACAGCGCAAGTTGCACCGATCGGTGAGCGAGATGCGAAGGTAATCTATGGTTCGGCCGAAGCGGTCTTGCATGGCGATCACATGCCTACGATGCATCAAGGGCCTAATGCGTTACTAGGTAGAGCGCATCGGGCGGAAAATACAGGTAGACGCGGTCTCCTTTCTGGGGTAGCTCGATTTCGGGTGTAACATGCTTATCGATATTCCATCGTACATGAGTCCTGAAGAACGCTCGTTCGGCAGGGGTGTTGCATCCACTGCTCGTAACCGAAGCGTTGAGCACGTTAGGGAGTATCGTGCCTGTATCATCGATAAAACTCGCCATGACCGTGCGTTCGAAACGAGAGTCGCTCACCTGATCGCAGCGCATGAGAAAGGTGTTTGCGTGTGTTCCCGTGCGATTGAGAGCAGCTGCGGATGCGTCTGCGCTACGGGCGATATGATAGGCGCGCACACCAAGCCACGCGACATCACGAGGTACTGTGCGCTTCGTTTCGAGTTCGATGCCCCATTCAGGGAGGTACACGCGATGGTCTTCGCGATACTGAGCGGGCGTGGTGTTCTTGCACCCCGAAAGACGGATAGCAGCTAAACTGCGGGGGTCATGGATCAGGCGTTCTTTAGGGGAGAGTTCGTCTATCTTTCCTTCATTCACCACGGCGATCCGATCGCAGAAGCGAAAAGCCTCATCGATATCGTGCGAAACATAGAGGATCGTTCCTTCATAGGTGGAGAAGAGCTCGAGCAGACTTTGTTCGAGCTCGCTCTTTAAATGAGCGTCGAGTGCGGAGAAGGGTTCATCGAGCATCAGGATATCAGGAGCCGCGGCTAGCATGCGGGCGAGCGCGACACGTTGCTGCTGTCCTCCCGAGAGTTGGAGGGGGTAGCGCTTCTCCAGTCCTTCAAGACCAAATCGCTGCAGTTGTCGAGTGATGAGGCAAGATCCCTCTCGCTTGAGCACATCGCGCGCGATGCCCGCAGCGATGTTCGCTTCGACGGTAAGGTTGGGAAAGAGCTGATAGTTCTGGAACAACAGTGCGCTCTTGCGCTCTTGAGGGGAAAGGTCGACACGAGCTTTTTTGCCCAGTACTT
>CABRGJ010000229.1 GCA_902470405.1 uncultured Eggerthella sp. | reverse complement strand
CACGGCTGAGGTTGCAGGCAAGCAGGACTTTGCGTGGTTCTCGTGCTATGCGCCCTATGAGGAGCCACAATTCGCGCTTTCGCTCTGTATCGAGGAGGGCGGTTCAGGCGGTTCGGTCGCATCGCCTGTGGCTGCGCGCGTGATGAAAGCTGCGATGGATTACGCCAACGGTGCCGATCTGAAATACGAGAAGATAACTGCAGGCGATCCACAGAAGGCAAAGAAGTCGGGAGGTGAAGAGGATGGCTGAGATGATGGAGATCAATTCTGTTCAACCGCGTGATCCTGATCTTGCGAAGGCCTACAAGACTCGTCGTTTCAAATACTTCAATCTTCCGTTTGTTGCTTGTTTTGCAGCGCTGGTCATCTATGGTCTGATCGTGCAATTTTCGGCAACTTCGTCGGATTCCGACTTCAATTTCACCACACAGGTCCTTGGCGTGGTTATCGGTATCGTGCTGTTCGTGCTGGTGAGCCGCTTCGATTATCGTGCGCTATCGGGATTCACTACATTCTTCGTGGTCATCAATGTGGTGCTGTTGCTCTCGCCCCACTTGCCCTTCATCGGCAGGGAAGTGAATGGTGCGAACTCCTGGATCCGTATCGGCGGTTTTAGTATGCAACCAGGTGAATTCGCCAAGATCACGGTCGTGCTGCTCGCAGCGAGCATCATGTCACGCTATGGTGGGCGCCTTGATGATCTGCGCGAATACCTCAAAGCGTTGGGAATCCTTTTCATTCCTTTCTTGTGCGTGCTCACGCAGCCTGACCTCGGCACGGGCCTCGTCTACCTTTGCATCGCAGCCTTTGCGCTTATCATCGGAGGAGCGAACTGGCGTTTCCTTGTAGGCACTGCTGCGATCTTAGTGGTACTTGTGTTCGGCATCTTCATGCTCGATCCGATACTCGATGGGCTGGTGGGAAGTGATGTGCTGCTAAAGGACTATCAACGCTCACGCTTGCTCGTGTTCATGGACTCGAGCTACGACCTTTCAGGTGATGGCTACAATCTCCAACAAGCGAAGATCGCGATCGGATCTGGTGGATTCTTCGGCAAGGGCTTCATGCAGGCGACGCAGTCATCGCTTGGCTTTTTGCCTGAAGCACCAACCGACTTCGTCTTCTGCGTGCTTGCAGAAGAGTTCGGTTTCTTTGGCGCGCTCGTGCTGCTTGCTCTCTATCTGGGTCTTATCATCACGAGCATCCGTGTTGCCAGGAATGCCCCCGACTTGTTCGGCACGATCATCGTGGTGTGCATCGTAGGTATGTGGGTCTTCCAGATCCTTGAGAATATCGGTATGGATGTTGGGCTCATGCCTATCACAGGCATTCCGTTACCATTTATCAGTTACGGTTCATCTTTCATGTTGGTAAACTTTGTGATGTTGGGACTTATCAACTCCATTTGGGCGCATACTGATAAGACGCCACAATAAAGATCAACCTGCTCTGAAGGGGAAAGCATGATAGATCTTAAATCAATCGATATCAAATCCTTGATCACCGAAGCGCTCGACATCGAGAAAGCGCGCAAGACCGTTGTATCGGTGCAGGTGTTGCTCGATGAGACTGCATCACCTGAATTTCAGGTATTCGTCCGTTCGGGCTTCAGCTCGTCTTCGGTGAACTCGCGTTTGACCGTGGGCTACTATCCTTCACAGGAGATCGCGGTAGAAAAGGACACTGACTTGGTAGTCATCGCTGCTGGTCAAACAGACGATACCGGCCGTATTGCTGCTACCATTCGTGATGCGGGAGTTCCTGTTCTTGTTATCGCCGAGCATGGGAATAAAGTTATGCAAAGCGCAGAGGCTGCAGGCTTCCCATTGCCCTCAGATGCGCTCATCTCCTTGCCAGCGGGTCAGCCGCTCAATGAAGATATCAAAGGGTCGCTTGCTGATACGATCGGCTCGTGGATCATCGCGCACGATCATGGCAAACGTCTGGCATTCTCGCTCGCGTATCCGTTCGTCCGTCGTCCGCTCGCAAAAGATGCCATTCAGATGACCGCAGCACAGAATGCAGGCATCGGAGTGTTGGTATTCATTCCTGGTGCGGATATGCCGGTTATGACCCTCAACCAGATTAAGATGGTGCTTCAGATCGCAGCAGCCTATGGCGAGCCGCTCGATAAGGATCGTCTAAAAGAGATCATCCCCACGCTTGCAGCGGCATTCTTGTGTCGTGGCGTTACGCGTAAGCTCGTTGGGCTTGTTCCTGCGGTCGGGTTCATCATCAAAGGCGGTATGGGTTATTTGGGAACCGTTGCGATCGGAGAAGCGATGCTCACGTACTTCGAGCAGGGCGGTAATATCTCAGGCC
>CABRGJ010000228.1 GCA_902470405.1 uncultured Eggerthella sp. | reverse complement strand
CATTACGGCAGGCATCGCCCGCAAGCCGGGTATGACGCGCGAAGATCTGCTCGGTGTGAATTCAGGCATCATGTCCTCGGTCATCGACGAGGCTACGAAGCATTCTCCCAACGCCATCTACATCTGCGTCACCAATCCGCTCGATGTTATGACCTATCTCGCATACAAGAAGTCGGGTCTTCCTAGCAATCGCCTGATGGGCATGGGTGGCGTGCTCGACTCCTCGCGCCTTTCCTTTGCAGTCTGTGAAAAGCTCGGCTGCGACCCGGCGGATGTTACCGCATGGGCGCTTGGTGCACATGGCGAAGGCATGGTCTGCTGGCCGCGTTATACTACGGTCGCCGGTCGTCCTATCACTGAGCTGATGAGCGAAGATGAGGTGGCTGAAGTGGTTCAGCGTTGCGTGAAGGGTGGAGCTGAAGTGGTCGCTCATCTGAAGACGGGCTCTGCTTACTATGCTCCTGGTGCCTCTATCGCAAAGATGGTCGAAGCTATCATCACCGATTCTAAAGAGGTGCTGAGCGTCTGTTCCTATATAGATGGCGAATACGGCTTGAACGATCTGTATATGAACATTCCCACGCGTTTGGGTAAGAATGGCGTTGAAGAGATCGTCGAGTTCGAGCTCACCGATGAAGAGATGGCGGCGCTTCAGGAATCCGCCGCAAGTGTGAAGAAGGGCCTCGAGAGCCTTCCAGCCTAGTGGATTCTCGAAGTTAGTTGGTTTGTCATGCAGGTTCTATCCTCAAATACCATTTCCGATGCTTTGCTGGTCTCCATTCCGCGCCTTGCTAGCGTGCTGCCCCCCGATATTCTGGAGGCGCTCATTGCGGCGCGCGACCGTGAGACACACGAACGTGCGAAGATCGTACTCGATCAGCTCGTGTTGAACGCTCAGATCGCCAACGAAGACCATGTGCCAATCTGTCAGGACACCGGTACCGTGTGGTGCTGTTTAGAAGTAGGTCCTGATATCGGACTCAATGCGAACGTGTTTTCCAAGGTCGATCAATCGGTAGCAGCGGGTTTCATCAATTCAAAATTACGTAAATCGGTCGTGCGCGATGCGTTGTTCGATCGTACGAATACAGGCGATAACACCCCTGCGTTCTGCGAACTTCGTCTTGTTGACGAACCGGGCGTCGCGCGTCTTCATATCATGCTGAAAGGCGGCGGTTCAGATAACGCGAGTCGCGTGGCTATGCTTACTCCGAATGCGGGCAAGCAGGGTGTCATCGACACCGTGCTCGCATGCGTGGAAGAGAAGGCAGCGAATGCCTGTCCTCCGCTCGTCATCGGCGTGGGCGTCGGTACAACATTCGATAAAGTTGCTGGTCTTGCGAAGCTTGCGCTCATGCGTCCGCTCGATGTTCCTGCCCCTGATCCTGAGGTCGCAGCGTTCGAACAGGAGCTACTTGAGGCGGTCAATGCGACCGGCATCGGCGCGGGTGGTCTAGGAGGCGATACCACGGCTTTGGGCGTGCGCGTGAAAACGGCTCCTTGTCACATCGCTGCGTTGCCCGTCGCGGTCAATATGGGCTGTTCTGCAATGAGGAGGCTCACCGTTGAACTATAAACATATCCAACTCCCTTTGAGCAAGGCGGACGCACGTTCGCTGCGTGCAGGCGATGCTTGCCTTTTAAGCGGGCCAGTCTATACGCTCCGCGATGCGGGGCATATTCGCTTGCTCGATGAAATCCGAGAGGGAAGGCTCAAGACCTTGCCCTATGGGCTTGCAGGTCAGGTCATCTTCTATGCGGGTCCTACGCCACCTAAGGCAGGTCGTCCGTTCGGCGCTATCGGACCCACTCCGTCTTCACGCATGGACTTCGCAGCACCGCTGCTCATGTCCATGGGTCTTACGGGCACCATCGGCAAGGGCGATCGTGGCGATGAAGTGAAGCAGGCTTGCATCGATTATTCATCGGTCTATTTCATTGCGACCGGTGGAGCTGCGGCATTCTTGGCGAAGTGTGTAGTGGCTGATGAAACGCTAGCTTACGATGACCTGGGCACCGAGGCGCTCAGACGCATCGAAGTGGTCCATCTTCCCGGCATCGACACGCTCGGTCAAGACATCTATTCGCTGGATGAATGAGGTTGGTGTGACGCAGCAAGAAGAACAGAAGAGCAACGCGGGCATCTTCATCACGTTCGAAGGTGGCGAAGGAGCGGGCAAGACCACTCATATCACCTTTCTTGCCAATTGCTTACGCGCGATGGGCTATGAGGTCATCTGTTTGCGTGAGCCTGGCGGAACGAATATCGGCGAGGAATTGCGCAACATCGTTCTCGATCCGCAGAATGCGGGCATGAGATCGGAA
>CABRGJ010000227.1 GCA_902470405.1 uncultured Eggerthella sp. | reverse complement strand
AAGACCAGTGTCGACGTTATTGAGCACGACACCTGCAGTACCTTCTGCCGTATCCTTCACCGGATTGATACGCTCACGAATAGCAGCCGTAGCTTTCGCGATGAGATTGAGCGGAGCCTGCGTGACCTTATCGACCGAACTGGTAGCCTTCGAGACATTACCCGTGATATTGTTCACGTCCTCCATGATCTGATCAACACGCATGATCTCGAGATTCGCTGCATCGATGGTGAGCGTGATGCGGTCCATCATCGGTTCGACTCGGCCAACAATGGGCTTAGCCGCTGTCATCATATCCTTTGCATCATCAAGGAGCGGATTGACCTTCTCAAAGACACAATTACGAATGATCTTGACCAGGATATACAGAAAATACGCGAGCGCGATGAGAGCGAGCGCACCTGCCAAACAGAGGATAAAAAGTCCGATAGGAACTAGATTCTCCATAACGACACCCTTCCTTCCAAACCAAATTTCCTCGATTATACCCTTTTATAGGTCGGAGAAGTCTTTCATGGAGTAATCAATACGGTAACGTTCCCAGCCTCTCTCGCTCGGCTCATAGAAGCAACCGCGGTCGAGACCATCAGGCAAATACTGCTGGTCAACACGTGCACCAGGATAGTTGTGTGGATAAAGATAAGGACCGTATTCATCGCTACCCGGACGGTGACGATCGCGCAAGTGGTTAGGTACCGCACGAGCCGGACCCTTCTTCACCTCCGAAAGCGCTTTGAAATACGCTTGAGAAGAAGCGTTCGATTTGGGCGCGAGCGCCATATAGACCGCAGCCTGTGCAAGATTGATACCGCATTCAGGATATCCGATCACTTCAGCAGCCTTGAACGCCGCTTCAGCAACCAGTATAGCTTGAGGGTCAGCATTGCCGATGTCTTCTGAAGCAAGGATAAAGATACGTCTTGCGATGAACTTCGGGTCCTCTCCCCCGTCGATCATACGCGCGAGCCAATAGAGTGCTGCATCAGGGTCGGATCCGCGCATCGATTTGATGAAGGCCGAGATGATGTCGTAGTGCATATCGCGATCTTTGTCGTAAGACAGATTGTTATAGGGCATCGCGACCTGCACTATCTCACGAGTGATACGATTGGACTTTTGGGCTTTGGCTACATCGGCAGAGAGCGCGAGCGTCGTGAGGGCCGCGCGGCCATCACCTCCTGAGAGCGTGAGAATGGTGCCCAGTGCATCGTCGTCGAGTTCGTATTCGCTTGCGAGACCACGATCATCGACCAATGCGCGCATGATGATAGTGCGGAGGTTCTCGTCGCTCAGACTATGAAGCTCGATCAAGCGCGAGCGCGAAAGGAGCGCAGAGTTCACTTCAAAATACGGGTTTTCTGTAGTCGCGCCGATCAATACTACGATGCCGTCTTCGACCGCATGAAGCAACGCATCTTGTTGTGCACGATTGAAGCGAATCTCATCGATGAAGAGGATGGTGCGCAGATTACGATGGACAAGGCGCTTGTCTGCCTCTGCAATGACCTTACGCAAATCCGCGACCGTGCCGCCGATGGCAGAGACCTCGACAAACGTAGCATTCGTGCTCTTGGCGATGACGCGTGCGAGCGAGGTCTTTCCCGTTCCCGCGGGACCATAGAGGATGATAGAAGAAAGTGTGTCATTCTCTATCGCACCGCGCAACCAAGTGCCTTCGCCAAAGGCTTCCTCTTGGCCGACAACCTCGTCGAGCGTACGTGGACGCATGCGTACCGCAAGCGGCGCATGTTCAAGGCGTACCTCGTCTTCCATATCTGAAAAGAGCGTATCCACCATCTACCCCTTCATCGCACGGTATGCCGCCATGACCGCTTTCTCGAGCGCATCTCGATCGCTCTTGGCGAACGTATATGGTATCACCTGTGGTTGTGAAGGATCGCTCGGCGAGGTACGCTCCACACGAATGAAATACGCTTCGACCTCATCGAATCCCTGGCGTATGAGCGCAAGCGAATAGCATTGCGCCTGGAGCAGGTGCTTTTCATAGAGCCGTTCGTCCGATTCCTGATCGCTACCACCAGTCTTGTAGTCGATGAAAAGTGCGCGCTTTGTGGGATCATCCGGATCGAAAGCAAGCCCGTCGATCTCCCCTTCGAGGAACATACGCTCGTTTCCTTGCCCGATCTCGATCATGAAGGGAACCTCGGCACGCACATGCTCACATGACATGAAACGAGCGAAGAGATCACTTGCGAACCAGCGCTCAAGTGCGGCGTGCAAGCGCACGGTCTGTTCAGTTGAAAGGTCGTTGGCTACTACCTGCGCCTCAAAGGAAGACTCCGGAGGTATGATCACATCGCTCGGT
>CABRGJ010000226.1 GCA_902470405.1 uncultured Eggerthella sp. | reverse complement strand
CATAGCCACACCAGCCGCGGCCAAAAACGAACGGCCCAAGAATCTTTGCGATGGCGTAATGGATGGTCGCGCCGCTAAATACCCCGAGAAAAAGGAAGTACCAAAACCCTTCGATCTGCAAGTTCTCATGACCGAGCAACCCCACGCCCACAAGCAGATAGAGACCGACCGCGATCTCAACAAAGACGCGTGCATGCTTCACCTTGTTCTCGTAGAGCGCAATACCTATCGAGAGCGCGATTCCAATGTAGCCAAAATTGAAAAGATAGAAGATCTTGTGCAAGGTCAAGCTAAGTACGATCGCGATGCTAAGAAAGATCGCAAACAAAATGAGCGAAAATTTATACCGTACCAAGAAGTGCTTCATGGGCTTGATTATAGAGCGTGAAAAGCAATGGAATCAACTTCAGGCAATTCCAACACCTAAGAGAGCGAAGGATATATAGTTAAAGGGCAGCCTTACCGCATAAAGACTGCCCCTTTAAAATACGAATGATATTAGCCCGAGATTGCCTTTAGGAATCTCCGAGCTTAGTTTGCGCTTTCTTGGCTTAGCTGAGCTTGAGCGCTTTCTGGACCTCGTCGAAGACGACCTCAGGATCCTGATCGCCATTGATCTCGACGAGCAGACCACTTCCGCGATAGTAATCGATAAGTGGAGCCGTGGAGTTCTCGTAGACATCAAGGCGGTTGCGAACTGTTGCCTCATTGTCGTCGTCACGCTGATACATCTCGCCACCACACTTCGGACACGTTGCGTCCGCATCGGTACCAATAAAGCCACAGTCGCGGCAGGTACGACGAGAGGTGAGACGACCGATGATGACTTCCTTGTCAACATCAACGAGCAATGCAGCATCAAGCGGACGGTTGAGCTCTGTTAGCTCGGAAGAGAGCGCGACCGCCTGAGCAGACGTGCGCGGGAAACCGTCGAGAATAAAGCCAGCGTTCGTGTCGTCATCCTTAAGGCGCTCTTTCACAAGACCGATGACCAGTTCGTCAGGGACAAGATCACCAGCATCCATGAACTTCTTCGCCTCGATACCCAGCGGAGTCTGATTCTTCACTGCAGCACGAAGGATATCACCCGTAGAGATGTGAGCGAAGCCGAACTTGTCGACCAGCTTGGCCGCCTGAGTACCTTTACCTGCACCAGGAGCACCCAACAAAACGATATTCATTACGTAGTCCTTTCAATCGTTAGTCATATTCTAGCGAAAGCACTTCATGAAATGACCCTTCTCCATACATTCGTAAGAACAGATGAAGAAGGGTCGAGAACCTAAAGCTTCTTTTTCAGCCCTACGACATGCAGTTACTTGAAGAAACCGTCGTAGTTATACATCTTAAGCTGTGATTCGATCTTGCTCATAGTATCGAGCGCGACGCCAATCATAATGAGGATCGACGTGCCACCAAACGCCTGGATGAGCGTATTGTTGGTGAAGAAGAAGAAGATCGAAGGCACGACTGCAATGATAGCGATGAAGATCGCACCAGGCAGCGTGACACGACGAAGCACGTTTTTGATGTACTGAACAGTGTTCGCACCTGGACGGATGCCAGGAATGAAGCCACCCTGCTTCTGCAAATTCTCTGCCGTGTCTTGCGGATTGAACACGATCGACGTGTAGAAATACGCAAAGAACACGATAAGCAACGCGGTCATGATCCAGTTGACCGGACCTGCTGAGATAGCATTTGCGACCGTATTGAGCCAATCAATGTTAAACAACGCTGCGATCTGTGCCGGGAAGTAGATCAAACAACTTGCGAAGATGATCGGGATAACGCCCGCAGCGTTGATCTTCAACGGCAGATATGAGCTCTGACCACCCATCATCTTACGACCCTGCACGCGCTTAGCATAGCTGACTGGGATGCGACGCTGCGCACGCTCGACGAAGATGATCGCCGGGATGCTGAGCAGCACGATGATGAGGATGAATGCCGTGATAGCGATACCCATGCCCAGATCAGACTGAAGGTTGATCGAGGAGAAGATAGCCGAAGGAACGGAAACCACGATCGAGGTGAAGATGATGAGCGACATGCCATTACCAACACCACGCTGCGTAATGAGCTCGCCCATCCACATGATGATAGCTGTGCCGACCACCAACGTGAAGACGACCAAGAAATCGCTCAAGAATGCAGGCACTTCAGGGCTGAATACGATGCCATAGGATGCTGACTTGAACAGCAGCAAATAGCCGATGGCATTGATAAGACCCAGGCCGAGCGTAAGATAACGCGTGACCTGAGTGATGCGCCTCTTACCTGTTTCACCTTCACGCGTCCAGCGGCCGACCGCCGGGATTACGCCCTGCA
>CABRGJ010000225.1 GCA_902470405.1 uncultured Eggerthella sp. | reverse complement strand
ATTCCTTATCGACCACAAAATCTGCCACGATAGGGATCTCGCGATCCACGATAGGCAGCATGACCGTCTTGCCCACCAAATTCTTGTAGCGCGCATCCTGCGGGCTGACTGCGATACCGGTATCGCCCAACATCGTCTCAGGGCGCGTGGTGGCCACGACCAAATTCTCCATACCATCAACTGATTCAGAAAGCGGATAGCGCAAATGCCAAAGATGACTGTCTTCTTCTTCGTATTCCGCCTCATCATCAGAGATGCCGGTAGTGCAGGTTGGGCACCAGTTGACAATGCGGCGGCCGCGGAAGATGAGATCATCGTGATACCAGTCGCAGAACACCTTGCGAACAGCGCGAGAGAGCGATGGAGACATGGTGAACTGCTCATGCTCATAATCACAGGAGCATCCCATAGCTTTGATCTGGTCGATGATGATATTGCCGTACTTATCACGCCATTCGTAACAGGCACCAATGAATGCCTCGCGACCGATCTCGTGACGATCGATACCCTGCTCAGCCAGATGCTTATCTACTTTGGTTTGCGTAGCGATACCCGCATGATCGACACCAACGATCCAACGCGTCTGATAACCCTGCATGCGCGCACGACGAATGCATGCATCCTGGATGGTATCGTTGAGCGCATGACCCATATGCAAGACACCGGTAACATTCGGCGGCGGGATGACAACGGTGTAGGATTTAGAGCCATTCTTGCCAAAACCCGGCGTGCGTTCGAGGAATCCCTGCTCCCTCCACGCATCGAAGATCGGCTGCTCCCATTCCTTGTATGACTGCTGCTCTTGTTTCTGTTCCGTTGTCATGAATGATCCTTGATCGTTCGAATTAGTTGGCTATTTCTTGGTGGCGTTCTTTTTCAAAACCTCGATCTGGGGCTTCGTCTCGCCTTTAATATCGCTGCAACGAACAACGACGCGCGTCGACTTGTGATAATCAGGCAATTCGTACATTGCATCCATGAGCACATCCTCACAGATGGTACGAAGGCCGCGCGCACCCGTCTTATGGTCGATCGCCTGTTCCGCAATCGCTTCAAGCGCCGCAGGCTCGAAGACGAGCTCGGAATTCTCATAGCTGAACATGGCAGTATATTGCTTTACCAAAGCATTCTTAGGCTCGGTAAGGATACGAACCAGATCTTCCTTGTTGAGCTGCGAGAGCGACGTGATGACTGGGATACGACCAACGAACTCAGGGATCATGCCGAACTTATGCAGGTCTTCAGGCAGCACCTGAGAAAGGAGTGCCGCATCTGCCTCCTGCTTTGACTTGGGCATATCGGAACCGAAGCCGATGTTCGTCTTACCGATACGTTGCGCAATGATCTCGGGCAAGCCAACGAAGGCACCGCCGAAGATAAACAGGATGTTCGTTGTATTGATATGAATGAGTTCCTGCTGCGGGTGCTTACGACCGCCTTGCGGAGGCACGCTCGCTTCACAGCCTTCCACGATCTTCAGCAGCGCTTGTTGCACACCTTCGCCTGACACATCGCGCGTGATGGAAACGTTCTCTGCCTTGCGCGCGATCTTGTCGATCTCGTCGATATAGATGATGCCGATCTCTGCGCGCGATACGTCGAAATCCGCTGCCGTGATGAGCTTGAGCAGGATATTCTCGACATCTTCACCGACATAGCCAGCTTCCGTGAGCGTGGTTGCATCGGCGATGGCGAACGGAACTTTCAGTGTACGCGCGAGTGTTTGCGCTAAGAGCGTCTTGCCTGAACCAGTAGGACCGAGCAACATGATGTTGCTCTTCGCCACTTCAACATCGTTATCGGCAGCCTCACCCATGCTGATGCGCTTGTAATGGTTGTATACCGCGACGGAGAGCGCTTTCTTCGCTTCCTCTTGCCCTACTACATGCTCGGAAAGCTGCTGATAGAGCTCTTTGGGCGTCGGAAGATCGGTGAGCATGTCAAGAGGGCTTGCATCATGCTGTGCTTCGATAGTGCGAAGAGACTGATTACCTAACACCTGATTGAGTGCGTCCGATTCGAGACCGCGCATAGAAAGGTCCGTGAGCATTGCATCGACCGAGACCGAAATGCACTCGTCGCAGATGAAAATGCCATTTGGACCCGAGATCATGGCGTTGACCTGCTCGGGAACTTTCCCGCAGAAGGCGCAATAGATATCTCCATGTGGTCCGGTGGGAGTTTTCTCTGTCATGTATCGCCTTAGCCTTCGGAATTGAAGCGGGACGCAACCACCTTATCGACGATGCCATAAGCGCATGCTTCATCTGCGCTCATGAAATTATCGCGCTCTGTATCTTCTGCAATCTTCTCTACTGACTGTCCGGTATTTGCTGCTAAAATCTCGTTTAACTTTTTCTTCGTCTT
>CABRGJ010000224.1 GCA_902470405.1 uncultured Eggerthella sp. | reverse complement strand
GCCTTGTTGATATAGCGGAAGAACTTCTCGCTCTCAAGTTCGGTGACATCGTTGCGAGAACGATAATCATGGTAAGGGTTCAGGCGCTTCATGAGCATGTGATGGTCGAGTGCGGGCGCATCGCTGTGGTCGTGCATGATCTCGCCGAACTGCTGCGCTACCCCTTCATCTTCGATATCGACGTTGTTCAGGTAATTACCCTTGCCTTCGATCAGGCCGAAGCGATCGGTCGAGACCGCGAGGATGTAATAGTCGCTTTCCTGAAATGCGCTGCCCTCCAGCGGGCCGAGTTCCCAATTATCGCCGACGAACACTTCAGGCTTCACCTTGTGATGCAGATCGGCCACGAAGACATGATCCTTGTCTGCGAACAGCGCTACGCCAGCCTCCGCGTTGAGCCAGAGAGCTTCATCGGGAGCATTGATGACATCGTCGAGATGTACCAGGATCTTGTTGTTGGGCTGGGCGGGATAGTGCGCATCGATCTGATGCTTAGCCTCTTTCATGAGATCTTTTACCTCGATGCGTTCTTTATTCGAGCGCAGACGCTTGTATTCAGTAGGAAGGTACAACGAAACAACAGGCCCTTCGGTTACAGGAGCGATATCGGCAAGATCGTCAATGAATACGACGGCATCTTTCGTGTGATGGATGGGACGCATGATGAGCCTCCTTGTTGAGATGGTTAGAAGCGTCCGACGAACATGAGCTGCGGAGGGCGATCCAGGTGTCCGTTCGTCGAGCCGCATCATTAAATTATCACCAGCCAACAGGTCTTTTTTTGCATGGATGCTTTTGATGAGAACCTGTTATGTTCCAGTTAGGTACTCGCAACTTTAGGTGTGAGATCGAATAGTACGTACGCTCGTCCATGAGGTAGTATGAAAGTGAATAAGAAGTCCGAGAAGAAGGTGAGCGAGCCATGAGCGCCACGATGCCTGCAAGCGATCAGCAAGACAAGACCGCTTGTGAGGAGAAGATTGTTGCGATCGCGAATAGCGATCAAGGGTCGCTTCCTGCGCGATACGAGAAGCTGTGCACATTGTGGGGCGAGGAGGGTCTTCGCCGCATCATGGACGCGCATGGCGGGGTTGGCTCGAACTGCATCGAGGCTCTTGCGCGTGGTGGCGTGGGGCGCTTGACCATCCTCGATCGTGATGTGGTGGCGGAAAGCAATATCAATCGTCAGGCTATCGCTTTTTATTCGACGATCGGCAAGCGTAAGGTCGACGTGATGGCGGACATGATCGCTGACATCAATCCTGAGGCGCAGGTCACGAAGTTCTTCGGATTCTTGCGTCAGGAAGGGATGGCGGAATTCCTCGATGCGATCGATACCGTTTCAGCGAAACTGAAGCTCGCAGAATTGGCGCCGAACTATTCGTTCAAGCTCATCAGCAGCATGGGTGGTGCGAACAAGATCCACCCAGAGTGCTTCAAGATCGCCGATCTGTACGATACGGTGAATTGTCCGCTCTGTCGCATCATGCGCAAGGAAGGCAGAAAGCGCGGCATCAAGCAGTTGAAAGTGCTCTATTCGTGCGAGCAGCCGCTCGAGACCGAGGTCGAAGCAGGTTGGGAGCGGCATGAACGCAGCGATCTGGGGACCGCGTCCTTTGTACCGCCGATCTTCGGGCAGATGATCGCAGGTGAAGTACTGCGTGGCTTGGCTGGAAGGGCATGATGATGCAGGCATGCCAGCCGAAAGCGTTTTTCGATGCGCACGGCCATCTTTCTTTCGCGCCTGAACCCGAGCGATTCGCGGCGTGGGTTATACAAAAGTATGCGGGTGCTTTTTCGACGACCGTGAGCCCAGCCGATTTTACGCGCGCTCAGCAGCTGTTCGCGCCATGGGAATCGTTGAAGGTTGGTTTCGGAGCACATCCATGGTGGGTCGCGACAGGTGAAGTGACTGCGCGCGATATCGAAGCTGTTGCTGCGATCATCGCAAAGACGCCTTTCATTGGCGAAATCGGTCTCGACTTTGGGCGCAATGGACTTGCGCGAAGCAGTTTTGCATCCAAAGAGGAGGCGAAGGCTGCCCAGGTAGCGACGTTGCGTGCGATCTTGGCCGCTTGTGCGCAGGGCGACATTGTCCGTCCCGTCTTTTCGTTTCATGCAGTGCGGAGTGCCGATGTTGTGCTCGACCTCCTGCAAGAATATAAGCTCCTGTCAGGCAGCGTGCCTATTTTCCATTGGTTCTCAGGTTCGGGTGCGCAGTTGCAGCGGGCTCGCGAGTTGGGGTGTTGCTTTTCGGTCAATGCGTTCATGCTCGATTCCAAACGTGGTCGCGAATACGCCAAGGCGATTCCTGCCGAACAATTGCTCGTCGAAACGGATCTGCCTGAAGGGAGCGACTCGACCGAAGGAACGGATCTGC
>CABRGJ010000223.1 GCA_902470405.1 uncultured Eggerthella sp. | reverse complement strand
AATGTTATTCCGCATATCGATGTGTTCATGGACGATGCCTCCACGAAAGAGGAGTGGAAGATGGTCGTCGAGCCGAAGAAGATCATGCATGATCCTGATCTTGCGGTGGCTGCGACCTGTGTACGTGTCCCTGTACTTCGCTGTCATGGTGAATCGATCAACGTAGAATTCGAGAGCGCGATTACGCCTGAACAAGCGCGTACCGCGCTCGAGGCTGCGCCGAATGTGACCGTGATGGACGACACGGATGACAAGCTCTATCCCATGCCAGGCCTGCTTGCGGGTACGAACGATACCTTTGTCGGCCGCTTGCGCAAAGACCCTTCAGTAGAACACGGTCTTGCATTCTGGGTTGTTGCCGATCAGATCCGTAAGGGTGCAGCACTGAACGCGGTTCAGATCGCACAACTTTTGCTTCCGTAACACCTTATATGGCAGGAGTGAAGCGATGCGCGCACTCATCCAACGGGTCACGAATGCTACGGTCGAAAATCTCGAGTCTGTTGAAAGATCGTATGCAGCGATCGATGCGGGCTACGTTATCCTGCTCGGTGTTGGTCACGATGACACGGAAGCTGAAGCCGAGAGGCTCTGGAATAAGATCTTGAAACTGCGCATTTTCGATGATGAGAGGGGCAAGACCAATCTCTCTTTACGTGATGTGGGCGGTTCGGTCTTGGTCGTCTCGCAGTTTACGCTCTACGCCTCGTGCAAGAAAGGGAATCGCCCTTCATTCACGGATGCGGGTGCACCCGATCAGGCTGATCGTCTCTATCGGTATTTCATCGAGCTTGCGCGTGCGGATGGCGTCCCGGTCCAGCAGGGATGGTTTGGCGCGCACATGCAGATCAGCCTCATCAACGATGGACCCTTTACGATCTGGTTGGATACTGCAGCTCTTTAAAGTGCATGGTGAACGATCGTGAGTAGCGCGCGCAGGTCGTTCACATCGATCTGACCAGGTGCAGAAGCCTTCGATGCGCATCCGAATGTGATAGCCGATCCGAATACCTCGCCGCACATACGCGAGATCGCACCTTTGCCGCTCATCGACATGGTCACGATCGGTTGCGTGGCATGCTCGTTTGCCATCTCTTCAGTAGCTGCGAGCAGCTCGATCACATCGCGGTGTGAATTCGGCATCACTGCTATCTTAAGGATATCAGCACCAAGATCTTGCATATGCATCAAGCGTGCGATGATCTCGTTGTGCGAAGGGGTAGCCTCGAAATCATGATTCGACGCGACGATGGCAACGTCGTTATCATGGGCATATGTAACGAGTTCTGACATCACGTCATCACCTAAGAAGAGCTCAACATCAACGAGGTCGACTGCGCCTGAGGCTATGAGTGCACGATTGAGCGCGCAGTAATCCTCGACGCTGATCGTTGTTTGCGGTACGTATCGTGCAGAGTAGGGGCACATCAGTACCGAGCGTTTCATTAAGTATCCGTGTGAGCGTTACTACAGCGTCGATATCTTCGATCCCCTCGAACCAATCGATACGCCATTCAACTAGATCAAGCTCAAGATCAATGAAGCTCGCCGCTTCGTTTATGATCTCTTCGGTCGTCTTTGCGACGATGGGGACGCAGATCTTCGGCACTCCTTCTCCGATTGTTAGATTGCGGACACGTACGCTTGCCATAGATGCTCCTTTGAATCGTTTTCGTTCATTGTACTGCAAAGGTGCTTCATGTCGTGTTCTGAGGCGGGATCAAGGAAGAGGATCATAAGGAAACGCGCGCATTACAATTTTGCATCATCCCTGCACAGAGGGTCATCGATGGTAGTATGGTGCAAAGAAAAAGGAAGGAGCAGCCATGAATAAAGAGAAGATTCGGGTTGTGCAATATGGATGCGGGAAGATGTCGAAATACACGCTTCGCTATCTTTATGAGAACGGTGCCGAGATCGTGGGCGCTATCGATACGAATCCAGACATCGTAGGGATGGACGTGGGCGATTACGCTGAACTTGGGGTAAAGTTGGGCGTTCTTATCTCTGATGATGCTGAAAAAGTGCTCGATGAGTGCGATCCGCAGATCGCACTCGTTACGCTCTTCAGCTTCATGAAGGATATCGAACCAGCTCTCATCGATTGTGTTTCGCGTGGCATCAATGTTGTCACCACGTGCGAGGAAGCTATCTATCCCTGGACCACTGCTCCTGAGATCACCAATCGTATTGATGCGCTTGCGAAAGAGTGCGGTTGTACCGTGACTGGTGCAGGTATGCAGGATATCTACTGGATTAACATGGTTGGTTGCGTGGCGGGTGGCGTTCAGCGCATCGACAAGATCGAAGGTGCGACCAGCTACAACGTTGAAGACTACGGTCTCGCATTGGCGAAAGCGCATGGTGTTGGTCTCACGCCGGACGAATTCGAGAAGAC
>CABRGJ010000222.1 GCA_902470405.1 uncultured Eggerthella sp. | reverse complement strand
GGACTTTCTCAAGCAGGTCGTTCATGGTGATGCGCTCGGTCGCGAATGCATCACAGATACCACAACACAGTCCGCACTGAGTGCAGTAGGTGATGTCGATATGAGGAGCGCCTGTCCCATCGAATGAGATCGCATCGTAAGGACAGACGAGCGTGCAGCGCTCACAGGTGCTTCCTGCAAGTCGTGTACAGAATCCGGGAAGCACGGCTATCGGGAAACGCTCTATTGCATCGTTATCGCGAGGCTCTCTCGAGCTTTGTGGCTCAGTCGCTTGGACAGAAGCAGATGCGCTTGAAGCAGAGCCCTGTGCGAACGCTTTGAGAGCAGCGCTTGAGATGGGTATGCTCTTGTCTTCGCTCATAGATGCCTTTCGGCCGAGATAGAGGACTGATCTTGACTTGGTGAACGCGAGCTACAGCCCACATGTGAGCGGTGCCGCGCTCGGTGGGTCTTATGCCCCGAACACAGTGTCGAGCGTGTAGTCGATACGTGCCACTACGTCGTTGCGATCCATGAGCTCAATGCTCTCGAAGAGCGGAGGGGAAACCTGTGAGCCAGTGACAGCAACGCGGATGGGCTGAAAGATGAGCTTGGCCTTCAGATCGAGCTTCTCAGTCAGGCTGCGCACGGTATCTTGCAACGGATCACATTCCCAAGGGATCGATTCATCGGCAAGGATCGCGCGCACTTCACGCAGTACCTCATCGGCACGGCAACCTTCCTTCAATAGATTCTTGCTGACCGACTTCTCGTCGAGCGTGACATTCGGGCCATCGAAGATGAAGGCGAGTTTCTCGGGCGCTTCTGTAAGACGTTTCATGCGTTCTGCGACCAATGGGTAGAGCCTCTCGAACCATTCATGATCCTGCTCGATCGCTTCAGCAGTGGTAAGACCAGCTTCGATGAGGAATGGTGCGACCGCATCGACCCAAGCGGCAGCGCCCATGTTCTGGATGTAGACACCATTCATCCAATCGAGCTTCTCGTCATCAAGGATGGCATCTTTGCGCGTGACGCGATCGAGCGAGAAGTGCTTCGTGAGCGTGTCGCGATCGATAATGGTGGTCTCGCCATCAAGCGACCAGCCGAGTAGTGCGAGGAAATTGATGAGCGTGTCGGGCAGATAGCCCAGATCCTGATATTGCTCGACCGATGTGGCGTTGCGGCGCTTGGAGAGCTTGCGGCCATCGGAACCGAGGATCATGGGAAGATGTGCGAATACGGGTACATCGTAGCCGAGCGCTTCATAGATGAGGATCTGGCGTGGCGTGTTCGAAAGATGGTCGTCGCCGCGGATGACATGCGAGATGTTCATATTGGCATCGTCGCAGACCACCGCGAAGTTATAGGTGGGAGTGCCGTCAGAGCGCACAAGGATCATGTCGTCCATGACCTCTGCAGGGAAGCTCATATCGCCATATACGGCATCCTTGAATTCGATCATGCCGCGATCCAGTGGTACTTTCAGGCGCCAAACATATGGCTCGCCTGCATCGATGCGCGCCTGTGCTTCTTCGGGGTCGAGTGAGCGGCAGGTGCGGTCATAACCAGAATAGCCACCCTCGCTCATCTCAGCTGCAGCACGCTTCGCATCGAGCTCTTCTTTCGTGCAGAAGCAAGGATAGACCATGCCACGTTCTTTCAGGCGCTCAAGCGCCACATCGTAGGTATCGAAGCGCTCGGTCTGAAGGTAGGGGCCGAAATCACCACCGACTTCAGGGCCTTCGTCCCAATCGAGGCCGAGCCATTTCATGGCACGCAAGATGATCTGCTTGTTCGCTTCGGTCGAACGCTCTGGGTCGGTATCCTCGATACGGAGAATGAATTCGCCATCGTTGGCGCGAGCGAACGCCCAGTTGTAGATCGCAGTGCGCGCTCCGCCAATATGCAGCTCTCCTGTGGGAGAGGGGGCGAAACGAACGCGAACAGGTTTTTCAGAAGCAGCGGTCATCTTGATCCTCGATCCTTTCTTAAGAATGAACTAGTTGTAATTCTACCTCGCTGCTGCTTTAGCGCGTAGCTATTTTGGGCGAGCAGGGTCGTATCGTTACCTAGTAGGCGCGTCGTCTGACAGAGGCTGGGAGGGCTAACGCTTTACGAATCTGCCTATAAGACAAACGATGAGGCACGCGATGAGACTGATCAAGACCCAGGTTATGCCCATTCCCATCCAAAAAGCCTCAGGGAAGAGCGTGATCAGTAGCGAATCGGCAGGGAAGAGCCAGGTGCCACCGGAGAAGAAGAGCGCATGGAGTTGGGTGAAGAGCGAATCGAAATCGACGAATGCCCAGATACCGAGCACAGCGATGATGCCGATCACTGCGAGCGAGGTTGCGAACATGATCCATCCTGCTAGTTTGCGACGTCTGCGAATGATGAGCAAAATGATCCCTACAAGC
>CABRGJ010000221.1 GCA_902470405.1 uncultured Eggerthella sp. | reverse complement strand
TTCGGGTGGTCTTTTTTGTGTAATATAATCATTTAGATCATATCCTCTTGTTGGTTCAATCAGGCCAACACTGTGAAAGGAAAGCCATGAATACCGAAATTCCTGGAGATCTGATCGTTTCAGAAGATGTCTTAGCAGATATTGCTGGTCATGCTGCCCTTCAGTGTTACGGCGTTGTCGGTATGGCTGTGCCCAGTTCGAATACCGGCTTGAAGAGGCTACGCGCCCGCTCACCACTGCGCAAGGGCGTTATCGTTTCTGCCGATGAAGAGGGCGTCCTCATCAGTCTCTATGTCATTCTCGAGCATGGTGTAAACATCAATGCCGTTTCGACGAACTTGGTCGACCAAGTAACATTTGCGCTCGAGGAATTCATCCAAAGCCCGCTCAAGGGTATCGACGTGCACGTTCAAGGGATCAAGGTTAGGTAAGCGCGCGTTCACCAAGAATCAGCTCGCATGAGGAGTCTTTTGCATGAGTAACTATACTTCTAACGATGTGGTAAACGCCATTGCTGTTGCAGCGAAGGCGCTGGACGCTCGCAAAGATGAGATCAATCGTCTGAACGTCTTTCCGGTCCCAGATGGCGATACAGGAACGAACATGTCGCTCACGCTCGCGATGGTGGTAGAGAACCTCGCAGCGCTCCCGATCGGTGCCTCTGTTGCAGAGAAACGACGTGCTATCACATCAGGTGCGCTCATGGGTGCGCGCGGCAATTCCGGTGTCATCACTTCGCAGATCCTACGTGGGCTATGCGAAGGTTTTGAAGGCCATGAAGCGTTCGATATAGATGCGATCGGCGACGCGTTCGCTAAAGCGGTCGAAGTTGCATTTAATGCGGTACGCAAGCCGGTCGAAGGTACTATTCTCACCGTGTTGCGCGATACGGCCGCTGCAGCGAAACCTGTAAAGAAGCATCGTCCAGAACTGGAAGAGTATCTTCGGAATATCGTCAACGAAGCCTATGCTTCCGTTCAGCGCACGCCCGATCTGCTACCAGTGCTCAAAGAGAATGGCGTAGTCGATGCGGGTGGTTATGGTCTCGCTATCTTCTTCGATTCGTTTGTCGCTGCGCTCACAGGACGCACCGAGACAATGGCTGACGAACTTGCTTTTGCGCGAACCGCTGCTCCTAAGGCCGAGATCGAGCAGATCAACGACTGGGAGGGTTCTGAATACACGTATTGCAACGAATTCCTTGTTCACACCGATGCTCTTGATACTGCTGCTGCGCTCGATTTCTTACAGACCATGGGCGACTGCGAGCTGTGCGTTGGGTCGGCTCCGGTCTATAAGGTGCACGTTCATTCCAACACACCCAATGAAGTGCTAGCGTACTTCTTGGACAAGGGTGCGATCTCTGAGGTTCATATTCATAATATGAAGCTTCAGAGCGCGGCGCGTTCAGCATCGCTCGAGCAAGAAGCCAAGACCGAAAAGAAGCCGATTGGTTTTGTCGCGGTCGCTGCGGGTTCAGGTAATGCTGCCATTCTTGAGAGCCTGGGCGTAGATGTGGTGGTTTCGGGTGGTCAGACCATGAATCCGTCCACAAAGGAATTGCTCGATGCAGTTGAACGGGTGAATGCGGATGCGGTCATCATCCTTCCGAACAATAAGAACATCATCATGGCTTCGCAAAGCTGCGTGGATGTTTCTGATAAGCCCTGTGCTGTCGTTCCTACTACCAGCGTGCCCGAAGCATTCTCCGCACTTTTTGTCTTCGACGAGTCTGCCTCGCTTGAAGATAATGTCGAAGAGATGACCGAAGCTGCTGGAGAAGTGAAGACAGGAGAGGTCACTCACGCGATCAAAGATGCAAAAGACGCGCACGGCGGACCTATCAAGGAAGGCGACACCATCGGTATCGCCGAAGGCTCGATCGAAGTGGTTGGCGATAACGTCGCTGATGTGACGCTCGGCATTCTTGAGGCGATGGAAGCTGACGACGCGGACACGCTTACGCTTCTGGCGGGCGAAGATCTTCCGCAGGAGGATTTTGAGGCCCTTATCGAGCGCATCGAGGAAGCCTACGAAGATCTCGAGATCGATTCACATCGTGGCGAGCAGCCGCTCTATCCTGTTATTCTCTCACTGGAATAGGGAAGTACTTCGGTGGCGGACGCCTCAACACAGCATGTTCGAAAGGCGGATCGGAAGCAGCATTCCGACCGCCTTTCTGCTACCTTGCGCTTCGATGCTCCTGTTAGCACGGTCGCTCAGGTAAGCGTGCAGCGGGCCTCCGCGCTCGAGGCGCGTGGAATCACACGTGTGCGCGATTTGCTCGATCGATTCCCGCGTCGCTATCTTGATATGTCGCAGATGCTCACGGTTGCCCAGGCGCGTATTGGGCTTTCGTGTACCATCATGGGTACCGTGCATGAATTCAAGACCAAGCAACCTCGCCGCAACCTCTCGCTCGTCGAGAT
>CABRGJ010000220.1 GCA_902470405.1 uncultured Eggerthella sp. | reverse complement strand
CCCACATGACAACCACCGCACAGCTCGCGTGAGAACTGACCTACCTCGACGACGCGCACGGTCTCACCGTATTTCTCGCCAAAAAGCGCTGTAACGCCTGATTTGCGCGCCTCATCAAGCGATGTTTCGTAACGCGTGGTGGGAATGGCCTGCATGATGTAGGAATTCGCAAGAGATTCGACCTCGGCGATCTGTTCAGGGGTGAGCGCTTCGAAGTGCGTGAAGTCGAAACGCAGTCGATCAGGGCCCACATAGCTTCCCGCTTGCTTCACATGCGCGCCGAGCACTTCGCGCAAGGCTGCATGCAGGATATGCGTACACGTATGGTTACGCGTGATTGAGGCACGGCGTTTCGCATCGACCGACGCAGTCACTTCTTGCCCGACCTTGAAGGAGCCCGCGGTGACCTTGACCTTGTGCACGATAAGGCCTGCTTCTGGCGCTTTCGTATCAGACACTTCAGCAGAACTGGTGCCACTGAAGATGATGCCCGTATCGCCAACCTCGCCACCCATCTCAGCGTAGAAAGGCGTAGTGTTGAGGATGATATCGCCTTCCATTCCAGCCTCGAGCGTGTCAACCTCTTGGCCATCTTTCACAAGCGCATCGATGATGGCAGATGATTCGAGCCGGTCGTAACCTGTGAACGATGTCGGACCGAGTTTTGCAAGCAGCTCGACATAGATTCCTCCGAACGTCGACCAAGCCGCGTCGGCATCATCCACATTCGCAGCACGTGCACGCTGACGTTGCTCTTCCATGGCAGCAGCAAACCCATCCTGATCAACCTCGATACCGCGATCTGCGCAGATCTCTTGCGTGACCTCGATAGGAAAGCCATAAGTATCATGTAGGACAAACGCTCTATCGCCTGGCAGTACCGTACCATCGAGCGCAGCAAGCGCCTCTTCGAGATAGGCCTGACCCTGCTTGAGCGTTTCGCCGAAACGCTCTTCTTCAGAAAGAACGATGCGTTGGATGAGCGCCTTGTTCTCGACGATCTCAGGATAGACCGAGCCCATCAACTCGATGATCTTTTCGATGTAGTGACTCAGAAACGCGCCTTCGATGCCGATAGAATGAGCCTTCATGACCGCACGACGAAGCAAACGGCGCAACACATATCCGCGCCCCTCGTTCGACGGAAGGATGCCATCAGCGATCATGAAGGTGACCGCACGACTATGATCGGCAATGATGCGTAGCGCCAGATCGGTTGCAGGATCCTGCTTATAGGCAGTATGCGAAAGATCCTCGCCTACTGCGATAAGATCGCGCAAGATATCGGTATCATAGTTGTTGTCCACACCCTGCATGATGGCCGCGATACGCTCGAGACCCATGCCGGTATCGATATTCTTCTTCGGCAGCGCAACGAGCGTGCCATCCTCTTGCGCATCGTATTGCGTGAACACGCAGTTCCAATACTCCAGAAAGCGATCGCAATCGCAACCAGGTGCGCAATCAGGGCTGCCGCAACCCACTTCAGGGCCCTGATCGTAATAGAGCTCTGAACAAGGACCACAGGGACCCGTCGGGCCCGCACGCCAGAAATTGTCGTCTTCGCCAAGCTTGGAGATATGGCTAGGATCGACACCGAGTTCCTTCCAGATCTCGATGGTCTCATCGTCATCTTCAAAGACCGTGAAATACAAGCGCTCCATCGGAAGACCGAGCACCTTGGTAGAGAATTCCAAAGCCCACTCGCACATCTCCTCTTTGAAGTATTCACCGAAAGAGAAATTGCCGAGCATCTCGAAGAAGCTCAGATGCCTGCCAGTAGTGCCGATGATATCGATATCGTTCGTACGAACGCACTTCTGCACCGTGGTGGTGCCGATGTAGGGCGCCTCAAGCTGCTTTTGCTGCAGGAAGTAGGGTTTGAACTGCACCATGCCTGCAGCGGTGAGCAGCAGAGATGGATCGTCGGGAATAAGCGAAGAAGAAGGCATGCGCTTGCATCCCTTCTCCTCAAAGAACTTCAGGTATTTTTCGCGGATCTCCGCCGTGGTCATGTATTCCATGTATGAACTTTCTATTGAGCTTGGTCAAAACGTCATTCAATTCTATGCATCATACCAACAATGCACAGAAGAATGAAGTTACTTGTCCAAGTGGTCGGGAGTGATCTTGGGCATCTCGCCTGTAGCATCGGCAAGCGGATTCACTTCGCCGCCTCTTGTCTCTCCCTTGAAGAAGATGCCCTCAGGTGCAAGGATCGCACGACCCGTGCGCTTCTCGAAGTAGTATACGAAGATAGACTTCGCCGCAGCAGCCAGCGGAATCGAGAGCAGCATGCCGATGAAGCTACCGACAAAACCGCTCATCGCAAAACCGATCGCAGAGCCGACCATCAACGCAAGGATAACGAGCGCTGGATGGATATCTACCGAATTCGACATGAGCTTCGGGGAGATGAAGGTGTAGACGACTTGCTGGATGACAATAGTGAACACGAGTGCGATGATGGCGATGAGCGG
>CABRGJ010000219.1 GCA_902470405.1 uncultured Eggerthella sp. | reverse complement strand
GCATCTTCCGTATTCAAGAGTAGCGCAGCGAGCAGCTCGGCAAGTCCGACATCGCTCGATCCGAGCGACTCAACACGATAAGACCAGACACCTGCCATCGATGCAGCTTTTGCGCAGGCATCCTTGTAGGTACCGATCTCGTCGATAAGACCATTCTCCAGCGCGTCTTCGCCCGTGAACGACATACCCGTAGCGAGCTTCGTGACCTCTTCGATCGACATGCCACGACCATCAGCTACCGACTCAATGAAGTTCTCGTTGATCTGATCTACCTGATCTTGGAAGTATTCGATCTCTTCATCGGTGAGAGGACGGTGCCCGTAAGAGGCATCCTTGCTCTCGGCCGATGTGATGGTGCGCACATCGATACCCAGTAGATCGAGCAACTTCGAATAGTCTGTCAGCTGCATAGCGGTGCCGATCGCACCGATCGATGAAGCTTCATTGGCATAGATGTAGTCTGCCTGGGAGGAGATGAGGTAGGCAGCAGACGCATTACCCGATGCACTCGACACAACGATAGGCTTCGTGAAATCCTTCACAAAACGCGCCATCTCTTCGCCTGCTGCTGCAGCACCACCGCCTGAATTGACGCGCAACACCACGGCAGCTACCTGCGGATCGTTCTCTGCCTCCTGCAATTGAGCGAGCAAGCCTTCAGGGGTATTCGCTCCCCCATCCTGACCGATGGTGCCGTCGATATCGATCACGCCAACCGTTTTCGAAACAGGATTCGCGCCCGAAAGCGCGCAACTTGCCAATGCAAAAAGAAGGATCGCTCCGAATACCGACAAGAGCACGATAGCCCATACGGGCATCTTCTTCTTGCGCTGAGGCGGCATGGACGTTCGAGGAGCATCGTGAGGCGCCCTCGGGGGCACACCGTAGGGTGACCCGGTTGGAGGCGGGAGAAGCGTGGATTGCTGCTCCGCAGCGTATGCGTTATCCGTCATCCGATTCCCTTCAGAGCTTGCATTCATCCTGCGATTCGAAACGCTTAGAGCTCGACCTCTTCTAGTTGTCGACCCTGCATCTTCTTCGCAGCGCGGATCAAGAATTCTTGATTGGTGTTAGTCTGCGAAAGACCCTTGAGCAGCGACTCCATCGCACGTTCGGTGTTGTTCCTGTTCGCAAGGATCCTGCGAACCGCCCAGATGAGCGGCGCCTCTTGCTGATCGAGCAACAAATCTTCGCGACGCGTGCCAGAAGAGATGGGATCGATAGCCGGGAAGATGCGACGATCGGCTAGTGCGCGATCGAGCTTCACTTCCATATTGCCCGTGCCTTTGAATTCCTCGAAGATGACCTCATCCATCTTCGAACCCGTGTCGATAAGCGCGGTGCCAAGAATGGTGAGCGATCCGCCGAACTCGATGTTGCGTGCAGCACCCAAGAACTTCTTCGGCGGATAAAGAGCGGTCGAGTCGACACCACCAGAGAGAATACGGCCTGAGGCTGGCTGCGCCAAGTTATAGGCGCGGGCAAGACGCGTGATCGAGTCGAGCAGGATGACGACATCCTTACCCTCTTCCACAAGACGCTTCGCGCGTTCGATCACGAGCTCGGCCACCGCGATGTGATTCTCTGCTGGCATATCGAACGTGGAGGAGATGACCTCACCACGAATGGAACGCTCCATATCGGTCGCTTCTTCGGGACGCTCATCGATGCCAAGATACATGAGATGCACCTCAGGATTGTTCGCAGAGATAGCCGCCGCGACATCCTTCAGCACGGTCGTCTTACCTGCCTTAGGCGGCGAGACGATAAGGCCACGCTGACCCTTGCCGATCGGCGCCACCAAGTCGATGACGCGTGCAGTAAGCGTATTCTTGCCATGCTCCATGTTCAAACGCTCATCAGGGAAGACAGGCGTAAGATCGGAGAAGCGCACGCGCTTGCCCAATTCATCAACAGGCGTACCGTTCACGGTATCGATCTCTTGAAGGGCCGCGTATTTCTCGTTCTGTCGAGCAGGACGAACATGACCGGTCACATGATCGCCCTTACGAAGGCCGTTGCGGCGGATCATCGAAAGACTGACGTACACATCGTTCTCGCCTGGAAGATAGCCGCTCGTACGCAAAAAACCGTAACCATCGGAGAGGATATCGAGCACGCCTTCGGTCGAAACAAAGCCTTCCGCCTTCACGCTTGCTTCCAGAACCGCATCAACAAGTTCTGCCTTCTTGAGACCTTTGTGCTCAACACCCAGTTCATCTGCCTTTTCGCGCAATTCAGCAACCTTGAGCACTTCGAGATCTTCTTTGGTGGTCTGCGGCACCACTGGCTCACGGCGCTGGTTGTTATGCTGACGACGCTGACGACGGTGATTGTTATTGTTCTGCTTGCTCTGATTCTTCGCGTTGTTCTTCTGATTGTTGCGATGATTATTGTTGTTGCGAGATGCCTTATCGGAAGACGGCTGCTTATCACTATCGGATGCAGAGGACGCCTCGGGAGGATTCGTATCGCCTGCTTCGGAAGC
>CABRGJ010000218.1 GCA_902470405.1 uncultured Eggerthella sp. | reverse complement strand
TGCTCGATCAGGATGGACGCTTCTATTTCATGGAGATGAACACGCGTGTTCAGGTCGAGCATCCTGTCTCTGAGGCCATCACGGGAACCGACATCATTAAAGAGCAGCTACGTATCGCTTCAGGTGAGCCGATCTCGTGTGCGGAGAATGCCCCGTTCACGCCGAATGGTCATGCGATCGAGTTTCGCATCAATGCAGAAGACCCTGATTACGATTTTCGTCCGTGCCCTGGCACGATCACGAAGTTCAAGGTTCCTGGCGGCCCTGGTGTGCGCGTGGATACCTATATCTCTCAGGGCGACCGCATCTCGCCTTATTACGATTCCATGGTGGCAAAGGTCATCGTGTGGGGTTCGACTCGTGAAGAAGCTATTGCACGTGGTAAGCGTGCGCTGCAGGAATTCGAGATCGAGGGCATCAAGACCACGATCCCGTTCCACCTTCAAGTGCTCGAGAATCCCGCTTTCATCGAGGGTAGGGTCTTCACCGACTTTATCGAAACCGAAATGGGTGATGAATAAATGTCAGATACGCAAGCAAGTGGAATGGCCATTGCGCCAGATGTTCTTGACACTATCGTTGCGCTCGCGCTGAAAGATGTTGCGGGTATCGCAAACGTCGGCCAGGCTTCCTCTAAGCTGTTCTCGATCTTTGCTTCTAAGCAAGATCAGCAGGGCGTCACGGTCAGCCAGGTAACTGAAGATACCATCGATGTGAGCGTGGTCATCACCGTACTCGATGGCTATTCTCTCGACAAGATCGCAGCTGAGGCGCGTAAGGCTATCGCAGACGCGATCCTTTCACAGACAGGCTATACGGTCAACCGCGTTGATATCCATGTCGATGGCATCCTGTTTCAGGACTAACGCAGGTCATGACAGAGAAACAACAACATGATCGTACTGCGGCACGTCGTCTTGCAACGCAAGTGCTCTATCAGAGCGACATCCTTGAAGATGACCCTGCTGCTATCATCGCTGATGAACGCTTGGTCGACGAGACTCAGCTCTTGAGCAAGTACGCTCGCCGCCTTATCGAGGGCACTACTACGCACAAGGAAACGATCGATAACGACATCATCTCTGCGAGTGAGAATTGGGCGCTCGATCGCATGCCGATCGTCGATCGCTCGCTTCTGCGTATGGCGGCGTTCGAGATGCGCTATGTCGATGAGGTGCCTATCTCGGTCACCATTAATGAAGCGGTTAATCTTGCCAAGGAGTTCGGTGGCGACGATTCTCCTCGTTTTGTGAACGGCATCCTCGGCCGTATCGCCATCAAGCTGGAGGAGGAATCTTGTGGCGCTGAATAACTCTGAAAGTTTCGAAGAGGTAAAGACTCGTCTTGATGAGATCGTCGAGGCGGTCAGCAGCGACGATATCTCTCTTGACGATGCGCTGAAGCTCTATGAGGAAGCGGTCGAGCTGGGCTTGGTCGCCTCATCGCTTCTGGAGGAGAACCTCGAGGCTAGCAATGCAGCCTATGATGAAGAGCAAGCTTCCGATCAGTCCGCTGAAGACGAGATCGAGGAGAAAAGTGATCGTCTTGAAGAAGGACAGACGGCTGATCGTGAAGATGTTACTCCGATCGTCAAAACCGAGTAATCCACAGAATACACGCATTCGTTTCGTATACTAGTGGGGAAGTGTTAGGGGGAGTCATGACGGATCGAATACTCGACTCGATCGAATCACCTGATATGCTCAAGCTCCTCACTAATGATGAGCTTTCTATCCTTGCTGCAGAAATTCGCGAAGAGATCTTGAGCACTACCTCCCATACGGGTGGTCATGTAGCATCGAGTCTTGGTGCAGTCGAGATCATCCTTGCGGTGCATAGCCTCATCGATTCGCCGCATGATCGCTTCATCTTCGATGTTGGCCATCAATCCTATGCCCATATGTTGATTACCGGACGTCGCGATGAGTTCAAGACGTTGCGCCAGTATAAGGGTCTCTCTGGTTTTCCGAAGCCTCATTCCAATCCTCACGATGTTCATCCTTCAGGTCATGCTTCTGATTCGCTTTCGGTGGCGTGTGGCATTGCTCGCGCGCGCGACCTTTCGAGTGGCGATCAGAAGGTGGTCGCGCTCATTGGTGACGCATCGCTTGCGGGCGGTATGGCCTTTGAGGCATTGAACGACATTGGACAGGCACAAACGCCGCTCGTCATCATTCTGAATGACAATGAGATGGCTATCTCACGTAATGTTGGCGCGATGGCATATCATCTGGGTGCCATTCGGGTGAGCTCGAACTATCGTAAGAGCCGTGATTCTATTCAGGAACATCTTGAGAATTTCGGTCCAGCGGGTAAAGCGCTCGTGAAGATGGGTAAGACCGCAAAAGAGTCGGTCAAGCAGTTTGTGTTACCCGAATCAATGATGTTCGAACAGCTTGGCATCATCTGCACACCGCCTATCGATGGACACAATATCCCTGCGCTGAAGGCCGCCATCAAGAAGGCTTTTGAAGCGAATGCTCCTGTGCTCGTACATGTCATCACGAAG
>CABRGJ010000217.1 GCA_902470405.1 uncultured Eggerthella sp. | reverse complement strand
TGGCTTGCGAACTTCGATCCAAGCGAGGCTGAACTGCGTGGCTATATCATCAGCGCTGTCGCATCGTATGACGCTCCACTCAAACCGCGCGCTCTGGTCGCGCGTCAAGACAGCATGTACTTCTCCAACTTGCCCGCCGATTGGCGCAAAACACTGCGCGCACAGATGCTCGACACCACTATCGAATCGATCCGCTCGCGCGGGGAAGCGCTCAAGGATCTCGCTGGACACGAGACTATCTGCGTGTTCGGCAACAAGGAGAAGATCGAGGCATCGAAGCTCGATCTTGCTGTCAAGACGCTGTACTAGCTCGAACGACCGCCGCAAGAAACGAATGGTGGTCGCAGCAAGAAACGAATCGTTGACGGTTAATCCATCGGCTGTTTTATGCTTTAATCTTTATGCAAAGCATAAGGAGGATACATGGACACCCTAACTAAGAATCAGAAGGTCGTAAAAGGCCTCAGCATCGCTGAGATCGTGGTCTCGGCTATCGCGCTCGTATTCAGCATCATCGCCATCTTCGGCATGATGGGAACACTCGCGACGATCAACGAATATATCGACTATTATTCCGCTTATAGCTACTACAGCTACTATCTATCCGACGACCTCGATGAGCTCTATGCGGCAGCCGCAGCAGCTACCGCCGTGCTCGTGTTGGCGGTCATCGCGCTCATCGCAAGCGCATTTCAACTGTTCACCGCTATCTACACGTTCATGAATCATCAAAATGCAGCGAAGCTGAAGACCTTATTCGTGCTCTCGATCATCGCTGCTGCCACTTGCATCATCTACGGCGGCCTCATCCAATTGGCGCTCTTCGTCATCTGCACGGTGTTCATCCACAAGCTCCGCAAAGAGCCAATCGCAGGCACTCCAGCTGTAGCCGTTCCTGCAGGTGCTGCCTGGGTTGCTCCTGCGCCCGTAGCTACTGCACCTGCATCGGCATCAGCGCCCGTATCATCCGCCCCCGTTCAAGCTGATACTGTCACGAGCACTCCTGTACCTCCTGCACCGCCCGCTCCTGGTGCGACCCCTGCCGAAGTAGCAGCGCCCGTTGCTGCGCCCGCTCCCGCAGCAGCTTCCGATCCTGCTCCTGTTCCTGCCGAGACCGTACGCAAAGTCGAAGAACAGCTCGATGCCGAGCTCACTGAGGCTATCGCAGAGGAAAACGCAGCCGACGCACAGGCCGAAGCTCTTGGCGATGCAATCGCCGAAAAGGAGATCGATCAGGCAGTGAACGGCGCGAAAGAAGGAGAAACCGACGTCATCACTGAGGTCATCGCGACCGAAGCTGTTGCCGAGGTTACCAACGAAAAGAAGGATGAAGCGTAGGCTGCTTCCTTCAAACGTCGCGCGTTTCACGTTTCGCACGCAGCGTTACCTCTTATTCAAGCGTGCATAAAACCGCAGTTTTCTTGCAAAAAACCGCATTTAGGCTGCAAAGCGCTCGGTTCGTGGTATGTTTGTTCATAGATTGACGCGTACGCATCATGAAGGGGCTCACCACCTTCGGTGGGGTTCTTTCATGATGCTTTTTTATTGCTCATGCACGAACGGGCGAGCAGAAACAGCTTCGCAGAACATGCATGACTGACTGAAAAGAAAGTGCGCATGTCCTAAAGGGTGCGTAAGAACAGGAAGAAGAGAGGTGCGCACATGATCATCGTGAATGGCGAGCCAGTCGAGTTCGTAGAGAATACGACCGTGACCGATCTTGTCGCAGCGCTTGGATTGGAGCGCTCGCGCGTGGCCGTCGAGCTGAATGGCAGTATCGTCGCACGCGCCACGTTCGACGATACCTTGCTTCACGACGACGACAAGGTCGAGATCGTTCATTTCGTAGGAGGCGGCTAATGAGCCTTCCCGTGAACGAACTTCCCTGCTCGCGCGCTGAATTCGAAGCTGCGCTCATCGAACGACATGGGGCGGTCAACCAAGAGAAGCTCTCACATGCACGCATTGGTATTGCAGGATTGGGCGGCCTTGGTTCTGCTGTCGCATTCCATCTTGCTCGCCTAGGCGTAGGCACGCTCGTGCTGGTTGATTTCGACGACGTAGACCTGACGAACTTACACCGCCAGCAATACACGCTCGCACATCTCAACACGCCCAAGGCCGAGGCGCTCGCGTCGCAGCTGAACAGCATCAACCCGTTCATCGCGCTCGAAACACACCAGATAAGGATCGACGAAACGAATGCTGCGGCACTCTTTGACGGGTGCGATGTGGTGGTCGAGGCATTCGATCGAGCAGATCAAAAAGCGATGCTGATCGAAACACTGCTCGGCTCTCTACCCAGCACGAAGATCGTGAGCGGCTCGGGCATGGCAGGTATGGATTCAGCAAACACCATCTCAACGAAGCGGGTGCTCACAAATCTTTATTTGTGTGGAGATGGATCGAGCGATGTCGCCGAAGCCGGAACGCTTGTCAGCCCTCGGGTCGGTGTCTGCGCGGGTCATCAGGCGAACATGGTGCTGCGGCTCATCTTAAGCGAAACGGAG
>CABRGJ010000216.1 GCA_902470405.1 uncultured Eggerthella sp. | reverse complement strand
GATAATCCTTCCGACGAAGAATTCCGCAAGCTCGTCCTGTGCTGTCCTGCAGCACTCTATAAGGTCGAGGAAGATGGCACCAAGCGTTTTGACTATGCTGGTTGCCTCGAGTGCGGTACCTGTCGTATGATCTGCGGCGATACCATCCTTGAGAAGTGGGAGTACCCGCAGCCTACCATGGGTATTGAGTATCGCTTCGGCTAGGATATTTGCACGATCACAGTTCGTGCAAATAGCTCAACTAACTGCACTGTGTAATGGACCCGCAACGGGTCCATTACTTTGTGCTATCGATTCAAATCGACCTATCGGTTTCTGCTATAATTCTTTGCGAATCAATCATCATTCCGTTCATCGGAGATCGCATGAATCTGTCGCAACTGTATTATTTCAGCAAGCTCGCTGACCTACAACATTACACACGAGCTGCTAAAGAGCTCTTCATTACGCAGCCGACGCTGTCGGGCTCCATCTCATCACTCGAACAGGAACTCGGCGTGGCGCTCTTCCAGAAGAAGGGAAGGAATGTTGAGCTCACCAAGTATGGTGCTGAGTTCTTGGGCTACGTGAATGCTTCACTCGAGCAGCTCGATAAGGGAGTTGCGGTCATGAAGAGTTATTCAGGTGAGAGCGACGGCGGTCTTATCGATCTTGGTTGTATCATCACCGTGCAGACCGACTACATCCCGCAGTTGCTCAATCAATACCATCGCTCGAGCGATCATCGTTATGATTTCAATATCTCACAAAAGCCCTCGCAGGACCTTCTTTCTCGTCTCAAAGAGGGCAAGTATGATGTCGTGTTCGGCGCCCGGGATGACGATTTTGGCACTGATATTTGCTACATACCGGTATTGGCGCAAGAATTCAAGATCGCAATGAACGAGGATTCCCCGCTTGCTGAAAAAGAATTCATCGTTCCCGAGGATCTCGAAGGGGTAGAGCTAATCACTTATCGTGAGCAGATCCCGCTTGGCAAGGCGGTCAAGTCGACCGTTGATGCGTGGAATCTTCCCAACGTGCGATATGCATTCGATGATGAGTCGATCTTGGCGGGTTTTGCAGCAAATGGTGTTGAAGTGGCGCTCATGCTCGATACCTTCTTCTTGAAGCATGTGCAGGGTATCGTGGTGAAGCCCTTCTACAATAACGCAGCGGAAAAGAAAACGTTCTATCATACTATTTACATGGCCTATAACGAGAAGAAATACCATCCGTTCTGCGTGGATGATTTCATCAAGTTTGTCGACGAAACGCACCGGATCGATCGAAGCGATCCGAACATGATCTTCTTCGATTAAGAGTAGCCTCGTTTGGCGCATCTGTCTTTTTGTGCCGTTTGCGTTTAGCTGTTCACCTGCGATGGACGGCGCGCTTTGAATTGCATACACTAATCCAGTACGTATGATCCTTCAGCTTGAACAGATCGCAAAATCATTCGGCTCCCGAGAACTTTTCTCGGGGGTCTCTTTGCGTTTGGAAGAATATGATCGTCTTGCATTGGTTGGTCCGAATGGAGCAGGCAAGACTACGCTTCTGAACATCATCTCAGGCAAGGATGATCCTGATGAGGGCCGTGTCACGCTTGCGAAAGGCGCGCGCGTCGGCTATTTGGAGCAGGAGGCAATCGAGATGGGGGATAGACCCATCTTCGAGGAGGTGCTCTCTGCTCAGCACGAGGTGGTGGCACAAGAGAAGCGCTTGCGTGAACTAGAGCTTGCCCTCGGTGAGGATCCTACTGAAGCAGCACTTGTGGCATATGGCAAAGCGAGCGACATGTACGAAGCGATGGGCGGCTATACGCTCGAGTCGCGCGTGCGAGCTGTACTTTTTGGTCTCGGCTTCAAAGAAGAGGATATGCAGCGTTCCACAACGGAATTCTCAGGCGGTTGGCAAATGCGCATTGCGCTGGCGAAACTGCTCACGCGAAACCCTGAAGTGCTGCTGCTGGACGAGCCGACCAATCATCTCGATCTTGAGAGCGTGAAGTGGCTCGAAGGCTTCTTGAAGAGCTATCAAGGTGCGGTGCTCATGGTCAGTCATGACCGCGAGTTCCTCGATAATACCGTCGATCGTGTAGCTGAGATCGATCTTGGGAAGGTCGTGCTCTATACAGGCAACTATTCGAGTTACTTGAAACAGCGTGAGGAGCGTCTTGTTCTCTTGCGTGAACAGGCGGCAAAGCAGCAAGAAGAGATCGCGCATATGGAGGCATTCATTGAGCGATTCCGTTACAAGGCGACGAAAGCCAAGCAGGTCCAAGATCGTGTCAAGAAGCTTGAGCGCATGGAGATCGTTCAGGTCCCAGAAGAGCGCAAGAAAGTTCGTTTCAGCTTCCAGCAGCCTCCTCGTACGGGAGATCGTGTGGTCTCCGCTGAAGAGGTATATAAGTCCTTTGGTGATAAGACGGTCTACGATGGGCTCGATCTTTCGCTCTATCGAGGCGAGAAGGTGGCGCTGGTCGGCCCGAATGGTGCAGGTAAATCGACCCTGCTCAAGATGCTGGCGGGCGT
>CABRGJ010000215.1 GCA_902470405.1 uncultured Eggerthella sp. | reverse complement strand
CGCGCAACGCAGCTGCAAATGGCCTCAAGCCTCAGCCGTGGGTGAAATGCATCATGGCACCGGGCAGTCGCGCCACCGAAGACATCCTTTCGGCGGCAGGGCTGATCGAGGGGCTTCAGGACCTGGGCTTTTATACGTGTGGCTTCGGTTGTATGAGCTGCATTGGTAATTCAGGCCCTGTCTATCCGCAGATGCATGATGTCGCTGACAAGATCGAACTTGCCAGCATCCTTTCAGGTAACCGTAATTTCGATGGTCGTATCTCGCCCGACGTTTCTCAGAATTACCTCTGCGCACCAGCGCTTGTAATTGCATATTCGCTCGTTGGCACGATGGATTTCGATTTCGAGACCATGCCTATCGGCACGAATGCGGAGGGCAGGGAGGTATTCCTGCGCGATATCTGGCCCGACGATAAGGAAGTGACTGACCTGCTGGCCTCTTGCTGCACGAAGCAGACCTTCGACGAATCTGCAGCTGATCTTTTCACAGGTGATGCGAAATGGCGCTCGCTCGGCAAAGAAGCGAGCGATACATTCGCATGGGATCCCGACTCCACTTACGTGCGCCGCGCACCATACTTCAACGGTATGCCAAAGACCCCCGAAGCACCTGCACAGATCAAGGACGCTCGTGCGTTGCTGAATCTGGGTGATTTCATCACCACCGACCACATTTCTCCCGCTGGCGCGATCGCACTCGATTCGCCGGCTGCTCGATACCTCGAAGATCACGATGTCGCGCCCGCAGATTTCAACACCTATGGCGCGCGCCGTGGCAATCATGAGGTCATGATGCGAGGTACGTTTGCGAACGTAAAGCTGATGAACAAGCTTGCTGAGGGTAAGAAGGGTGGTTGGACCAAAGACTTCCTGGATGACCAGATCAAGGCCGTCTGGGATGCTGCAGAACATTACATGGACAACGAGACGCAGCTCGTCGTGTTGGCAGGCAAGATGTATGGCAGTGGTTCCTCGCGCGACTGGGCTGCGAAGGGTCCGATGCTGCAAGGTGTGCGCGCGGCATTTGCTGAAAGCTTCGAGCGCATCCATCGTTCGAATCTGATCGGCATGGGTATCTTGCCACTGCAGTTTGAAGAAGGTCAAAGCGTCGAATCGCTTGGCCTTGATGGTTCTGAAACATTCACCATTGCGCCGATTGATTTCTCGAATGGTCTGCCGAATCCTGCTCTGGTAGGTGTTGAAGCGATGAAGCCTTCAGGCGAGATTGTGAACTTCAATATGGTCGTGCGTATCGACACTCCAACAGAAGGCGAGTATTACTTTAACGGAGGCATTCTTCAGTATGTCCTTCGTTCCCTGGCATAAAGGAGCACCATGCCCTCTCTCGTCGTTGAAAAGCTCGGGCAGGTCATTCAAAAGCAGACGATCGCCTCGCCTGATGCAGCGCGTAAGTTGCTCATGGCCACGTATTCTTGGGTGAATCTCACAGGCAGGCTTCCGCGCCGTACCAGCGTGCGCGCGGCGACCGAGCGCGTGAATGGTGGTATCGCAGGCACTATCGTCGATTCGTTCCGTCATCCCGAAAATGCGGTCATGGTGAACATCTTCATGCCATGCGAGCTCATCCATGCGATGGGTCTCGTCCCGATGTTCCCCGAAGGCCTTTCGGCCTACATCGCCAATACGGCATGCGAAGAAGTTTTCGTCGAGACGTCGGAAGCTCACGATATTGCTGAAACATTTTGTTCGTACCATAAGCTCATGATGGGTGTCGCAGAAACGGGCGTGATGCCTAAACCGCTTATGATCGCGAACACCACGCTCATTTGCGATGCGAATCAACTTTCCTTCCCGCGTCTTGCGAGGTTCTACGATGTGCCGCACTATGTCATTGATGTCCCAAACACAGCTGATAGCGATGCGGTCATCTATGTAGCCGACCAGCTTCGCGAACTGGTAGTGATGTTCGAGGATCTTTCGCATCGCGCGTTCGATACAGAGGCACTGCGCGATACCATGATGAATTCGCGCAAGACCATCGAGATCTATCAGCGTGCGCTTGCACTGCGTGGCAAGGTTAGCCTCGATACCACCATGACCAGTGAGCTCTGCGCGATGATCTCGACCCATATCATGCTCGGACGCCCTGAAGCGTTGCGTTTCATGGAAGATCTTCTGAGAACGAGCGAGCGTGCACTACCTGCGGGACGCAATGACAAGGTTCGTCTTTTCTGGATCCATACACTTCCTAACTGGCAGGATTCCATGCGCGCGATCCTCGATGCGGCTCCTGGTTGCGAATTGGTTGGCACTGATATCGCTGCCGAGTCGATCGAGCTTCCCGATCCCGATCATCCTTTCGAGAGTATGGCACGCCGTTTGGTTTACGGCTCGATGAACGGTCCCGCTAAGCATCGTCTTGCGCGTGCGCTTGAGCAAGCACGCGATGCGCATGCTGACGGAGCAGTGGTCTTCTGTCATTGGGGCTGCAAGCAGACGCTCGGCATCTCTCAGTTAGCCAAACACTATTTCGAGCAGAACGGCTTGCCTACGC
>CABRGJ010000214.1 GCA_902470405.1 uncultured Eggerthella sp. | reverse complement strand
GCGAACGTCGGGCGACGGTTCGCGTCGTCGCGTAAATTAAGCGCGCAAAGTCTCTTTCACTCACATATGTTCGTGAATATGTTTTTGAACCCCCATTGGTACAGATGCTTGGTATGCATCCGGTGCCAGAAAGGATATTGATATGGAAATCACGCTCCCTGATGGATCATCTCGCTCTCTCGAAGAGGGAAGCACGGTTTACGATCTGGCTGCTAGTATCGGCACAGGTCTTGCGCGCGATGCGGTGGCTGGCAAGATCGATGACAAGCTGGTCGACCTTACGACGGAACTCTCGGATGGCGATGCGGTCGAGATCATCACAACGAAATCACCCGAGGCGCTCAACATCATGCGTCATTCCGCAGCACATATCATGGCAGAAGCGGTCCAGCAGCTCTATCCTGACGTATCCATTGCGTTTGGACCTGCTACCGAAGATGGTTTCTTCTACGATTTCGAATTGCCGCATTCTATCTCGGAAAACGATTTCGAAGCGATCGAAGCCAAGATGGCTGAGATCATCGCAGCCGACGAGCCATTCGTACGTGAAGTGGTCTCGCGTGAGCGTGCAAAGGAGATCTTCGCCGATCAACGCTTCAAGGTCGAGCACATCGACGAGCTTGCTCCCGATGCTGAGATCAGCATCTATCGTCATGGCGCATTCGTCGATCTGTGCGCAGGGCCGCATATCGCGAAGACTTCGCAGATCGGTGCGTTCAAGCTCATGAAGATCGCGGGTGCCTACTGGAAGGGAGACTCTGAGCGTGAGATGCTCCAGCGCCTCTACGGTACGGCGTTCTTCAAGAAGAAGGAACTCACCACCTATTTGCACAATCTGGCTGAAGCAGAGAAACGCGATCACCGTCGCGTTGGTAAGGATCTGGGCTATTTCATGCTCGATGAAGACGCGGGTGTGGGTTTGCCACTCTATCCGCCTAAAGGCGCGCGCGTCATTCGCATCTTGCAGGAGTGGCTGCGTCGCGATCTGTATGAACGCGGTTATGAAGAGGTCATCACGCCGCATGTATATAAGTCGGACGTATGGAAGACCTCTGGTCACTACGATTTTTACGGCGAGAACATGTACTTCTTCAACATCAACGAAGGGAGCGATGAGAATCCTCGCCTGTCTGAATACGGCGTGAAGCCCATGAATTGCCCCGGTCATGTGCTCATCTATCGTAACGATATTCGTTCTTATCGCGATCTACCGTTGCGTCTCTTCGAGTTCGGCACGGTATATCGCCATGAGCTTTCAGGTGCAGTGCATGGTCTCTTGCGTGCTCGTGGTTTCACGCAGGATGATGCGCATGTGTTCTGCACGAAGGATCAAGTGGTTTCTGAGGTCATCGCTATTCTCGACCTGGTTGACCATATCATGTCCACCTTTGGCTTCGAATATATGGCAGAGATCTCCACGCGTCCTGAAAAGAGCATCGGCTCGGACGAGATGTGGGAGCATGCTACCAATGCGCTCATCGAGGCCTGTAAGCAGCATGATCTTGAATACGACATCAATGAAGGTGACGGCGCATTCTATGGCCCAAAGATCGACATCAAGGTGAAGGATGCCATCGGCCGTACGTGGCAGTGTTCTACTGTGCAAGTCGATTTCAATTTCCCTGAGCGCTTCGATCTCACGTATCGCACAGCAGACAACACCGAGGAGCGCCCCTGGATGCTCCATCGTGCGATCTTCGGTTCGATCGAGCGCTTCTTCGGTATTCTCATCGAGCACTACGCTGGCGCACTGCCGTTGTGGCTTGCTCCGGTGCAGGTGGTCATGGTGCCGTTGGCTGACCGTCATCTCGACGCATGTCAGGATATCGCCAAGCGCATCAAAGCAGCGGGCGGTCGTGTTGAAGTTTACGAGCAGAATGAGCCGATGCGCGTGAAGATCGCTAAGGCGCAGAACGAGAAGATCCCGTATATGTGCGTGGTGGGTGACAAGGAGGTCGAGGAGGGCACCATCTCGGTCCGTGAACGCCACGAAGGTGACCTTGGCTCTTGGGAAGTCGATCAGCTGCTTAACATCATCAAGGAGGCTTCGCTCTCATAGGGCTACGAGCGTATTTCGTTTCGCTTGAAGTTTAGTAACGACTCGTTTTCAAGGGCACCCTTCACGGGTGCCCTTATTTTTGAGGACTCTACAATGGAGACACTCGCTAGAGTTTGTGTGAAGAGCGCGATCTGGCGATTCATCACGAATGTGATCTCGAGGAGGAGATTATTATGGCGGAACAACTTACTGAAGAACAATTCCAAGATGGCCCGATCCTGGTTGATTTTTTTGCAACTTGGTGTGGACCTTGCAAGATGATGGCGCCGGTGCTCGATGAAGTGGCCACGGAAGTTGCTGGCAAGGCTGAGGTCTACAAGGTGGACATCGATCGCGAGATCGAACTTGCACAGGCTTACAATGTCATGAGCGTACCGACCCTTATCGTCTTTCAGGGTGGTCAGCCAGTGAAGCAGTTTGTTGGCGTGCAGCCCAAGCAAATCCTTGTCAATGCGCTTTCC
>CABRGJ010000213.1 GCA_902470405.1 uncultured Eggerthella sp. | reverse complement strand
CCGATACTACACGCGAGCCGGTCCAATCGTCTTTCGTGCCCGCATTCATGCGGAGCGCCCCTCCTACGGTTCCTGGAGTTCCCACCGCGAACTCCATGCCGCTATACCCGCGATGGAATACCTCTTGCACGAGTCTTGAGAGGATAGTACCCGCACCAACGATAACGCGATTAGCCTCTTCATCGAACATCCATTTGCGAAATTCCCCCGCGAGCGTGATGACCGTACCAGAAAAACCTTCATCGGATACGAGCAGATTAGAGCCCTTGCCCACCAAGATCCAAGGAAGACCGTCGCCCTTGCAAGCTCCCAGAACAGCATTCAGGGAAGCGATGGAATTGACCATGATATAGGCTTTTGCGGGGCCGCCGATGCGATAGCTGGTGTGCTTCGACATCGCCTCGTCTAAACGGATCTCGCCATTGAAATCATCTTCGAAACGAAGGAGCTCCAGATCGGAAGCATGACGCGCCATCAGTCGCGACCCTCCAGTTCGCGCTCTTGTAGAGCAGCGAGGAGCTCAGGGCCAATAGCGGTCACATCACCAGCACCCATGGTGATGACGAGATCGCCTGGCTCAAGCTGCGAGAGCAGCGCAGGTACGACCTTCATGCGATGCGGCACATAGCTTGCATCCGCCGGATGGCCCGGATGATCGAGTACGACCTGAAGAAATGTTGCACCTGAAACGCCCGGGACCGGTGCTTCACCAGCTGAATACACGTCCATAAAGGTGATGCGATCCGCCTTGTCGAACGCACGCTCAAAATCGTCGCGCAAGACTTCCGTGAAGAGTTTGACGCGCGAATAACGATGCGGCTGAAAGAGCACATGCACATGCTTGAAATCGAGCGATTTAGCCGCTTCGATGGTCGCGGCGATCTCGGTCGGATGATGCGCATAATCATCCACGATGGTAATGCCACAAGCTTCGCCCACCTCATCGAAGCGCCTGCGCACCCCAGCGAATTGTGCCAATGCCGCAACAGCAGCATCCATATCCAGACCGCGCGTCCACATGAGCGTGAGCACGCCTGCAGCATTCAAGGCATTATGGCGTCCAGGATTCTGCTTGATATGACAATGATGATGCTGCCCATCGGGAAGTGTGATGTCGAATGATGTTGAGATACCATGAGTCTCGTAGTTGGTCACGACCGTATCGAATACATCGCCGAAGCCATAGGTATAGACCGTGCGACCAGTCGCGCGAGCAACCTCCACGAGCGCTGCATCCTCGCCGCAAACCACGCAACATCCCTCTTCAGGGACAAGCGACATGAAATCACCAAAGAGCTTGTAGATCTCGTCGAGGTCTTCATAGTGATCGAGATGATCGGCCTCAACATTGGTAACGAGCACTGCTGCAGGATCGAGATACGTGAACGAACGATCGCTCTCGTCTGCTTCCACCACGTAATATTCACCCTCACCGCAATGCGCATTCGAATTGTAAGAACGAACGATGCCACCGATCAGGAAGGTCGGGTCGAGCCCGATCGCGTCGATGGTCGATGCCAGCATCGAAGAAGAGGTGGTCTTGCCGTGCGTGCCCGCGACTGCAAGCGTCGCGTGTCCGACACCGAGCGCTGCTAGCATCTTCGCACGGTGCCAGATGTCGATATCCGCCTCGCGCGCGGCCTTAAGTTCAGGATTGTTGTCCATGATAGCCGTCGATACGACCACGATGTCAGGATCGATGCTCGAGATAGTGTCCGCCTTTTGGCCGATGAAGACCTGAATGCCCGCATCGCGGAGCTGTTTGGTATAGCGGCTTTCACGAAGATCCGATCCAGAAACGGCATGACCTTGTTCATGCGCAACACGAGCGATTCCGCTCATACCCACGCCACCGATGCCGATGAAATGAATCTTCTTATTCTCGAATCGATCCACGCACTTCCTCCTGAATCCGCATCACATTGTATCGGATTGCGTCACACCTGCTGCCGCTAATACGACATCTGCCAACTTCGCGGCAGCGTCTTCGGTCTCAAAGGTCGCCGCGGCCTGTGTCATGCGCTGGCGAAGCGCTTCGTCTTCGATCAGCTCGAGTACCATCGTGGCAAATGTTTCAGACTCCACATCCTCATCAGCGATCATACGAGCTGCACCACGTCCAACATATTCGCGCGCATTCGTCGTTTGATGATCGGCGGTCGCAAAAGGAAACGGCACGAGGATCGCGGGGATACGTCGTGCGGATATCTCGGCAAGCGAAGTCGCACCTGCGCGAGAGACGACCATATCGGTCGCAGCCATGGTCTCGCCCATATGATCTTGATAGCCCAACACGATATAGCACATACGTTCTTCATCGGAAAGATCGAGCGCTGCTTCAACGGTCTCAAGCTCTTTAGGTCCAGTGATGTGCATGATATAGAGATCATCGATCGCCAACAAGCGATCTTTCATAGCAGCGATCGCACTGTTGAGGTGACGAGCCCCCAAGCTTCCTCCGAATACGAGGAGCATGAGCGCCTCCTGCGGAATACCGATCGCTTTCCTTCCCTCTTCGCGCGTCGAAGT
>CABRGJ010000212.1 GCA_902470405.1 uncultured Eggerthella sp. | reverse complement strand
CATGCTTGCGCTGATCTCTCGGGGCTATTCGGGTCACGCACGAGTATGCGACCGAATGCATCTGCACTCTCGAGCACGATGAAATGTCCCACCTCTGTGAAGTCGCCCGGCGAAACACTGACGATGATCGGATGACCCGCTGCAAGCTCAGCGCGGATGATCGATTCATCGGCTGGCAGTTCACGCGAAGTAAGCCCGAGCATGCGCGCACCTTCGGTCATGAACGCCCAGGTGGTCATACCGCTTTCAGTGAAACCTCTCTGCTCGCTGAACGTGGCCATCTGGGCAGGATCACGATCCTTCTTCCCGGTTAAGCAGATGTACACCATCGACATACAGGTAGGCCCGCATGCGGAATCCGCTATGGTACCACCAGCATACGAACGCGTAGCCCACTCGCTATCGGTCTGGTAAAGATAGGGCATCTTACCCTTGACCCACTTGCCCCTATCCGTGCTCTTCACTGCATCATTTTGAGCAACAACGCTACCGTCACCCGCTCCTTGCGTATCGTCATTGAGCGATCCGTAGGCCGCAAGAGCGACAAAGACGATCGAGAGCGCGATAAGGATCTTGGGGAGCAGACGAGTTAGCGAGTCTGCTCGCCCTTGAGAATGTCGCGATCGCCTAAACGAAGAGGCAATGGGGAGATGGGACGATAAGGCATAGCATTGATATGCCGCGTCATGATCACGCCGTTGATGTTCAGGAAAGACACTTTGCTGAAGGCGGTCATGCCATTCGTCCTCCGTACGTGCTTTGTATCGCGCAACATCCCGTGAAAAACGATTGGCGGGTACTTCGTGCCAAATGAGCGGCTGATTCTCATAAGATTGCTGCATTTCACTGCCCTTTCTCCCGATACGACCTCGCATTTCAATCCTCTCGTAAACCCGCCTTACCCTTCCCATAACAAAGCCTTAAGAATCTCTTAACTTTCCATCAAGTCGAGAGGTCGCCTAAGACAGAACAGCACAAGGGCACTAGAATGGAATCGATGTTAAGAACGAGAAAGAGGTCGTACATGCCACGCTTGTTGGTAACCGATGACGACCCGGCCATCGTAGGATTGGTGCGGGCTACGCTCGAGCCTGAAGGGTTCGATATCGTCGATGCTGCCACAGGTAAAGAAGCAGTTCGCCTGATGCAGGAAGATAGCTTCGATCTGGTCATCCTCGATATCATGATGCCTGAAATGGATGGCCTGGAAGCATGCCGACAGATTCGTCTCACTTCAGAAGTACCCATCATCTTCCTTTCTGCAAAAGATGAGGAAGCCGACAAGGTAGTCGGCTTCACGCTAGGTGGAGACGATTACGTGACCAAGCCCTTCAAGCCACGTGAACTGGTAGCACGCGTGAAAGCACGACTACGCAGAAGCCTCGCGAGCCGCTCGAACGAAGGGGAGCTCTCGGCTGCTGGTATCACAGTCGATCCTCATGCGCATCGCGCCACGCTCTACGATCAACCCCTTGAACTCACCCCAAAAGAATTTGGTATCCTTTGCTTGTTACTCCGAAATACGAGCCGTCCTGTTTCGACCAAGGAACTCTTCGAAGAAGTCTGGCACGAAGAATATAGGGCAAGCGATGCAAATACGATCATGGTCCATATTCGTCGTTTGAGAAAGAAGCTTGCTGAAGTCGATTCGTCTCAAGCTTTCATCGAGACAGTATTTGGAGTGGGCTACAAGATCGAAGGAGCTTCGGAGCATGTCGCACCCGAAAACTAAAGGAACTGGCGAACAAGCACGCGTTCTCCGCACACGCCTTCTTGGCAGAATGGTGCTCATGCTGGTGGCATGGTCGGCACTGTTCACTCTTCTCTGCGTCTGTTTTGATCTCTTCATCTCAGATGACCTGGGCGAGCGGATCGCAGATGAAACTTCATCGTGGATATACGCTCCAAATTCCCTGGAAGAGCTCGGGGTCGATCCTGAGGTCGTTGACACGATCGTAGAGGAAAGCGATTCGAAGATCAAAGAGAATAGCACTAATTCAGACGAGGCGCAGATGCTCATGCACGAGATCGCTGCTGACCAGTACGAATCGCTCGCATCGAAGGTCGGGAGCGAGAATGTTCAGAGCATGGTCACCTCGGACGGCCGTATCGCCATACGCGATATCTCCGTCTATAACATGTTGCGCTCCTTGAAACTGCCACTCGCTATCACGCTCTACGCCATTGGGTGCATCGTCATCATCATCCGCACGCTCAATCGCTCTTTGTCGTATTTCAGCAAGCTATCGAACGCGATCTCGAATCCGCGATTGATCGAAGGTGGCCGCGTTGAGCTTCCCGAAGAACTCACTATCGCCTCGCAACAGATCGAACTGCTGCAGAAGAAGATCCGTGACCACGAACAGGCAGCCGTAATGGCCGAGCAACGCAAGAACGAGCTAGTGGCCTACCTGGCACACGATATCCGCACGCCGCTCACTTCAGTGGTTGGCTATTTGAGCTTGCTCTCAGAGTCGCGCGATCTTCCGCTTGAGAAGCGCGCAGAATTCGCAGGCATCGCGCTGGCAAA
>CABRGJ010000211.1 GCA_902470405.1 uncultured Eggerthella sp. | reverse complement strand
AAGCCCCTCTCGTGTATTCAAAGGCGTTCGTCTTCCGGGCCACATGGGTTGCGACACCATCACCACTAAGAATCTTGAAGTTGTTCGTGTTGACGAAGATATGAACCTCATCTTGCTGAAGGGCGCAGTGCCTGGTGGCAAGAATGGTGTAGTTCGCATTCGTATGGCTTAGTCTACGAAGGAGTTTATACATTATGACTACTATTGATGTTAAGAACACGAGCGGCAAGAAGGCTGGTAGTGCTGAGCTTGCTGCTACGGTTTTTGAGATCGAGCCGTTCGTTCTCAGCGTGCTGCACGTCGTGCAGGCACCCACAACACCCTGACCCGCGGTCAGGTTCGTGGTGGCGGCAAGAAGCCTTGGCGCCAGAAGGGCACCGGTCGTGCTCGTCAGGGTACTATCCGTGCTCCACAATGGGCAGGCGGCGGTACGGTCTTCGGTCCGCATCCTCGCTCCTATGCATTCAAGGTGCCGGCGAAGGTCATCAAGCTCGCGATGCGCTCTGCGCTCTCTGCGAAGCTGGCTGATGGGGAATTGGTCGTGCTCGACGCGGTCAAGTTCGACAAGCCTTCCACCAAGGAAGCAGCTGCTGTTCTTGGTAAGCTCGGTCTTGAAGGTAAGCGTATCACCCTCATCCTCGAGGACGATAATATCAACGGTTATCTTTCTTTCCGCAACATCCCTGAGGTTCGCGTGCTCGCAGCTTCCGAGCTCAACACGTATGACTTCATCGACAACAAGGCGCTCGTTCTCACCAGCGCTACGCTCCAGCACATCGAGGAGGTGCTTGCATAATGAAGGATCCACGTGAGGTAATCATCCGTCCTATCATTACGGAACACTCCTACGACATGATGGACGAGAATGTCTATACGTTCGAGGTCGCTAAGGATGCTAACAAGGTTGAGATTGGCCAGGCTATCGAAGAGATCTTCAACGTGAAGGTCGTCAAGGTCAATACCTTGAACGTCAAGTCCAAGCCAAAGCGCGTGCGTTATCAGATAGGCCAGACCCGTACCTGGAAGAAGGCTATGGTCACGCTGGCAGAAGGCGATTCTATCGAGATCTTCGCTCAGTAATTGCGTGCGATAATTGTGCTTGATGATCGAACTTAGCAATTGAGTTCACCACTCGAGCAGCTAAGAGCAAAATCAAACCCCTTGTCGAATTTGATCGGCAAGGGGTTTCTTTTATGAAGTAGCGCAGCAGTCTGAATGTCGTGATTAAGTAAAGCAGGCGAAGCTTATGTACGAATCATAGAGCCGCATCGTAAAACATACTGTTGCGTCATATAATGTGAGCATAGTTGAGCCGCGTGTTTATGAATCATGCGCTAGATAGGTTCCCTAGATTGGAAGTTGCCCATGCTGCACGATATCGAGCCCGCTGCATACGATAATGAGTTTTCGTTTCCTGATGCGATGCCTGAAGATAAGCTCATTGTATACCGCGGCAAGGCTGTGCTCGCATTCGTGCAAGAAGACACTATGCGTGCACCCACATTTGCAGATTTCGACATCGATCCACGCACAGATTGTCGTACAAAACCCCTGAACGAACAACATAAACATACTGCTTGTCTCGAAGTATCTCTTGCACATGAAGACACTAAAGCATCAGGAGCGAGTCCGTTAAAACCCTACGTGTATCTCTTTACGGTCGGCACAGAGCGATATTTCATGATTGATCTTCCCGCAGATGTGGTTGACCATGTGGCAAACCAGTCTGGTTGGCAATTTATCCCAATCCAGAAACTCATCGATTACCAGCCTAAGCAGGAGCGTTTCGCGCTCATGGTCGGTCATGAGTATTGGAACTGGTACGAGTCGTCCCAATTCTGCGGTCGTTGCGGCGCGAAGACCGAGCACGATACAGTCGAGCGCATGATGCGCTGCCCGAAGTGCGGTCTTATGATATTCCCGAAGGTCTTTCCAGCGGTCATCGTTGCCATCACGCGGCCTGATGGTAAAGTGCTCGCGACTCGATACCGAGGGCGTCCTTACGCGAACTATGCTTTGGTAGCAGGATATTGTGAGATGGGGGAGACGGTTGAACAGACCGTGCATCGAGAAGTGATGGAAGAAGTCGGTCTGCGCGTGAAGAACTTACGCTACTACAAAAGTCAGCCCTGGCCGGATTCGAGCTCGCTGCTGTTCGGGTTCTTCTGTGAGTTGGATGGATCGCCAGACATCCTTCTTGACGAACGTGAGCTTTCAGTGGCGGAATGGGTCGATCGCGACCAGCTCCTTACCGACAACGATCATTCCCTCACGCGTGAGATGATGGACGTTCTGCGCAAGCATCGTGAAACGGACTACTGCATTACGCAAGCTTAAGCGGTTTATGCAACAGCCAAACAGGAATCAATTTGATCAACACCACGTTGGATCAACTGAGCAGACGAACATGAACCATCGATGCAGCACCGAATTCGCTCAATAGGCAACAGGCGCCTAAAACGTTTTGCGCGCCCTCGGACGCAGTTCATCCTCCAGCGCATCTTCGCCGCCTACGATCTCGTTCAGTTCGGTCGTGATCGCATCTTGCCGCATGTG
>CABRGJ010000210.1 GCA_902470405.1 uncultured Eggerthella sp. | reverse complement strand
GTAGCGCAAAAGAAGATCAAGACAGCCTAAGCGAGCTGTTCTCTGGAATGGCAAAGTGCACCCGCATCCTTGAAGGCATCCCTGAAGATGCAACTTTAGAGCAGTTCAAAGAAGCTTTCGATGAAGCTCGAAAGATCGACCCTCGCTCGCCGTATTTCTATATCAGGGAGTACAAGGAGAGGTTTACTCCTGAAATGATCGAATATGCGCAGAGCTTTTACAAGCGCGAGATCTTAGAAGATCGCAGTACCGAACCAACTGTTTAGCGCACGGAGGAAACCCCACTTGAGTTGAGTTTTGTATTCCTAGCGACAAATCGCTACTTGCTCACCTCATTGGTGTAACCTGGTGGGGTTGTGATCATTCGATAGGGAAGAGCGTTCTTGTTCAGGATGTTGGGGAAATATCTCAAGCCATTCGGGTGGCTGGTGCTGGGGGCGTGTGCGTTCACGTTCTTGCAGGTCTTTGCTGAATTGCAGCTTCCTGACATTATGGCCCGTATCGTCGATACGGGTATCTATAACAAGGATCTGAACTACGTACTCATTCGTGGCGCAGAGATGCTAGCATGGGCGATCGGGTCGGTCGTATGCGTGGTCATCGCAGCACTCTGCGCATCACGTGCGGCGATGGGTTTTGGGCGTGACGTGCGCGCAGCCATCTTCTCTCAGGTTCAGCGCTATTCGCTTGCCGAATTCGAGCAGTTTGGCGCTTCCACGCTCATCACGCGCAACACTAACGACGTGCAGCAGGTCGAACGATTTTTGCAGATGCTCATGACCATGGCGGTCATGACCCCCGTCATGTTCATCGGTGCGGTGGTCATGGCGTTTCTCACCAACGCCGACATGGCGATGCTCGTGTTCGTTTCCATCCCTATCATCATCGTTGCAGTAGGGGTGTTCTTATTCTTTGGCATGCCGCTTCTGCGTTCGCTCCAAGGTCGCATCGATGCAGTTAATCGTGTGATGCGTGAAGAGCTGCAAGGCGTGAGGGTCATCCGCGCGTATAGCAAGGAAGATTTCGAGCGCAAGCGTTTTGGCAAGGTGAATCGCGATCTGGCGGATACCTATATCAAGGTCGGTCGCTTGATCGGTGCGCTCATGCCCATCCTGTTCCTTATCATGGACAGCACGATCGTCGCACTCTATTATTTCGGTGCTGCGCAGGTCGACGCTGGTACGCTTTCTGCTGGTGAGATCATGGCGCTGGTGCAGTACATCACGCTCATCCTCATGTCGTTGATGATGACTTCGATGGTCTTTGCGCTCTTGCCACGCACGCTTGCGGCGATGGAGCGCATCAATGCGGTATTGTCGACATCCTCGACTATTGAAGATACGGGTAGCGCGGCGCTCGTTGGGGCTGTTTCCGCTCAGGAAGTTCCTATCCTGCAGATGAAGCACGTGAGCTTTCGTTATCCCGAATCGAAGAAGGATACGCTCAAGGATCTTACCTTCGAGCTGATGCCGAATACGACCACAGCGCTCATTGGCCCAACGGGTTCGGGCAAGTCAAGTCTCATCAATTTGATCATGCGTCACTATGATGCAAGCGCAGGCTCGATCTATTTTGATGGTGCTGCAATCAAGGATATCCCGCTTGAAACGCTGCGTGGGCATATTTCTTATACGCCGCAGAAGTCGTTCTTATTCACGGGAAGTGTGGCTGATAACCTGCGCTTCAGCAACCCCGATGCGACTGATGATGAACTGTGGCGCGTGCTCGCGATCGCTCAGGCAACTGAATTCATCACGCCTGAAGCAGGCGGCCTCGATCTCGAGATCGCGCAGGGCGGTACGAATCTTTCAGGTGGTCAGCGCCAGCGTGTGGCCATTGCGCGTGCTTTGCTGCGACCAGCAGATCTCTACATTTTCGACGACTCTTTCTCCGCACTCGACTTCAAGACTGATGCACGGGTACGCCGTGGCATCGAACGCTATCTGAGCGATCAGAGCGTGCTGATGGTTACTCAGCGCGTGAGCGTGGCGCTGGGAGCTTATCAGGTGATCCTGCTCAACGAATCGGGCGAGATCGAGGCGAAGGGCACACATGACGAGCTATTCTTGTCGTGTTCGACTTATCGCGAACTTGCACTCTCGCAGCTCTCCGAAGAAGAGCTTGGTGTGAGTGCTCGGGATAAGCTCGAGCTGCAGGAGCAAGAGATCGACCCGCAGGCGAACACCTCCGAAGGAGGTGAGTAGCATGCCGCCTCATGGACCGCACGGAGTTTCAAAGGAGAAACCGAAGAATGCGTCGAAGACGTTACGGCGCTTGGTGGCGCGTTTGAAGCCATCGATCCCCTTGCTCGTTATCGTTGTCATCTTCACGATCGCAGGAACATTGTGCAATACGGTCTCTCCGCTCATTTTGGGGCAAGCGACAACGGAGGTCTACCAGGCTTTCGAGCGTGTGATGGCGCACGCTGGAGGATTGGATTTCATCGCTTTCAATCGTATCCTGCTCACACTTGTGCTGCTCTATGTGGGCTATTCGGCATGTCAGTTCATTTGCCAATTCATAATGGCGAAGGTGACCCAAGAAGTGATCTATGGCTT
>CABRGJ010000209.1 GCA_902470405.1 uncultured Eggerthella sp. | reverse complement strand
ACGATCCTCCGAACAGCCATGCTGGCGCTTGGAGGCTTGATCTTCACTTCGATCGTGTCTCCAAGCGCTTTTACCGTCTCGCTTCCCGATCCTTCCACCTGGCCTTATGCGGTCGGACTTGCGATCTTGGGGATCCTGTTCCCGGTCTCGCTCATCAACTTCGCAAGCCCAAAGCTCACCACGGGAATGGTCTCGATCATGGCCTCGAGCGAACTACCCGTTGGGATCCTTGCTGCATGGGCGCTCGTAGGCGATGTCCCCTCTCCGCTCGTCTTATTCGGAGCATTGCTCGTTCTTGTTGGCATCGTCATCAAACAAGTGCCCGAACTCAAACGAAGAACACCTTTGAGAAAGTAACGCTCCTCTAACGATTCCTGTCTCTTTTTCAACGAAAACTCAACAAGCCTGACAAAGCAATAACCTTCTTACCTGCGACGCTGTAAAAACGATTACTATTCGGACAGGCAAACGGATTTCTGTTCGAGGGAGCTTCTCGGCAGCTTTGAACGGACAGAAATCGGGTTTATGCGAACACATCGTAAAGCGAATGTTGCGCTTCGCTGTGATCGCACAAACCCTCCTAGGCGATCGAGAGATAGGAGGAAATATGTTATTCGACGTTTATGGCCCGAATGCGATGTATCAGTGGCTCGGATTAGGCTTCGTGCTACTCGCACTCATTTTGCTCAATGAATTTGCACGCCGCACAAAAGCAGGCGGCATCATCATGTTCTTCGGCGTAGCAGGCGCGATGACCATCTATTGTTTGGTGGTCGAAATAAGCGCTGGCGCAGGTGCCGATTGGGCACTTGCAAATCCGACCCACACCGATATGAACAGCTGGTTCCACTACGCGAAAGTCTATGCGGCGCTCGCGGGCTGTATCGGCTTCATGATGCTGAAGTATAGCTGGGGCAAACTCGGGCGCTCGCATTGGTTCAAGGTGTTCCCCTTCGTTATCGTTGCGATCAATATCCTCATCGCTGTTGCAAGCGACTTTGAGAGCGCGATCCGAGCATTCGGAACCACCTGGGTCACCACGGAAGGCGTTACGCTTAACGGCGGCTGGCACAATGTCATCAATGGCGTTGCTGGTCTTTTGAATATCGCCTGTATGACCGGCTGGCTTGGCATCTATATTTCGAAGAAGCGCCAAGATATGATCTGGGCAGATATGACCTGGGTATTCATCATTTCCTATGACCTTTGGAACTTCTGCTACACCTACAACTGCCTCCCGACTCATTCTTGGTACTGCGGTATCGCGCTACTGGTAGCGCCAACCATCGCAGGTCTTATTTGGAACAAGGGCGGGTGGATCCAGAACCGTGCGTTCACCTTGGCTATGTGGTGCATGTTCTGCCAGCTCGTCCCGATGTTCGCAAATGATTCCATCTTCGCAGTTCAATCAGTGAACGATCCGAACGTGAACTTGGTCGTTTCCCTTATCGCATTGGTTGCGAATATCGCAGCGCTATCCTACATCGTTTATCGTGCGAAGAAGCTGCACGTCAATCCTTACAAGCAGGAAGTATTCGTTGGTACGAAGGAATATCGCGAGGCTATGGCACGTCGTGCTTCTACCGATTACCTGCTCGAGACCATGCCGAAGAAGGCAACCGCTGGCGAGATCGCCGAGATGGTCGCATACAACGAACTGCCTGTCGAAGGAACTGTTGGCTTCGTCTATGTTGCAAAGGACAATGCGGGCGATGTTGCGGTTGAAGTCGAAAAGACCGAGACGATCGATACACCTAAGCGAGAGTAATGTCTGAAAGAACTGTTTGAGACGCAAAGAGCTGTTTCGCGTAAGATGCTGCTCGCGTAAAGCACAAGCAGCATCTGAATCGACGGTATCAAGCTTAATTAGCAATATCGACCTGGATTTGATGCGTCGATCTAACTCGGAGAGAAAGGCGGCCATACGGCCACCTTTCTTTTTTTGTCAACGAACATGCTGATTGTCTTCATCCTGCTTGCTCGGCTTCTCCCTTAACGATCTTACAGCGGCTTTGGCGTTTTTTGACACCCCATTTCGTATTTCATTTCCCTTTTGGCCTATTATGCAGTTGACGATGTGTCTGAACATAGGAAGCATGCTACATAGAATCGCATGGTATGATGATCATGCCTGATGGGTGAGTATGAAACAGGCAACTGAAGCTAAGAGTTCGAGCGAAGAACGCATTTGAGCTTTCGAGGACGGTGAAGCAATGACGTATTGTACAAAGTGTGGAATGGAAAACGAAGATAGCTCTTCCTTTTGTATCGCTTGCGGTTCTCCGTTAGATGAGCTCGATCCTGTTCCCAATAACGAGGAGAACCTTCTCTCCCCTAAGACGGTTGAGGTGATCGAGGTATCGGAAAACGCAGATGACGGCATAAGCGATGAAAGCGTTGCGGTAAATGCAGAAGACCAACTGAGCGACAAAGGCGCTGCAGTGGAAGCGACAAAGACGGTGGACGAGCCTGAAGCCCAGAAAGACGATATTCCACGAGAAGATGATCCGTCTGAGAAAGACGCTGGCGTCGTTATCCCGGAGGAATCAAAGCCCCAGTTGTC
>CABRGJ010000208.1 GCA_902470405.1 uncultured Eggerthella sp. | reverse complement strand
GCCCTCTAGCGCATCGAGGAGGGTCTTGCCTGCTGTAAAGCCGATCGCGCAATCGGAAGCATCGAACATGACCTGTGCGGTTGCGCGGAGAAGCTCAAGATCTTCAGCGGTTCCTTCACCTGCAAGGATGCGATCGAGCAGTTCGCTCGAAGCCGTGAGTCCAGCGCGACAAGGCGTGCACTTCCCGCAGGAATCCGCAAGGAACATGCGAGCGAGTGCGGCGGTGAAGTCGACAGGACACTGTTCGGGTGGGAGGGACGTGAGGCGTTGCGCGGCGAATTCCGCGAGGGAGTCCTGTCGAAGCGCGGTAGCTTCGAGGGTCTCCACAACAAGGCGAGACATATGAGTTCCTCTCTCGTGCAACGAGGTTTGCCACACGAGCGCACATCGATGCGCTGTGTGCTGCTTTCAAGCTTGTATGAGCAGTGGTGCAAGCGCCTGTGCTCATGTGGATGACCTCGTTTGGCGTGCGTTTGATGAGCGCACAATTCTTCTCAAAAACATGTAAAGTCTAGCATCTTGCTGTTGGCTCCAATGACCCATTTCGGCTGAACGGGGGCGCGTAACGTACTTTTAATAAAAGTTCGGTTTTTTACGAGAGACTGGTTTTAAGATCTTCTGGTCACGGAATAAGATCGCAAGGCATTTCACGCTTGATGAGGTAAAAGACTCCGAGGATGGGGATCATCAACCACGGAATCCAGAGCAGGAGCGCGATGGTCATGAGGCGCACCACGTAGAAGGCAGCCCGCGAACCACTTGCACGAACGCGGCTTTCGCAGGTCATATGCACAAATGAACCGCCTGGCGTTCTGCCGTTGTTGCACCAAGGGATCACCACCTCGACCACCAAGAGCAACAGCGCGAACATTGCATCAGTGAGCCACTGCTGCGTCTGTTCGGCGCCCACACCTGGCAGCGCAAGCTCGGTGCCCGTCAGATAGAACGGCAGCGAGACGATCAACCAGAACAAGCTGTTTGCTAGTATGGTGAGCATCAGGTCGATCCAGAGTGCCACGCAACGCCGCACGATGCCAGGATGCTTCGTCACCTTCACGGTCTCTGCTCTGCGCGGGACCACACGCTCGAACGCAGAAGCCAGCAGCCATCCCAGCATGCCACCCACTACATTCGTGACAAGATCGTCCACATCGCAACAACGATATGCATAGGGATAGATGCCGAATAGTCCTGTGAACTGCGCGATCTCGATGAGCGCCGAGAGCGCCAACGAAAGCATCAGTGTTGAAACGAGCTGCATGTGCAGAAAGCGCCCCGCGATGAACCCGAGCGGCAAGAACAACACCATGTTGAACAGTAGTTGGAAGACAGCCTTCCAGCCATCCTTTGCGATGTCTCCCACGAATGCGAGCGGGTCGAAGTTCGCTGCCACACCGTAGGTGATACCGAAGCCTTCATCGCCTGTAGGGAGCGGCCAGAGCGTGAAGCACCCGATTCCGAGCAGGTAGAGCACGGCCAGATAGGTGGTCAGTACCGACCCCATACGCAGGCGACCGTCGCGGTGGTAGAGGTAGGCTAGGATCGGCAACGTCAACATGGCAGAGATTGCAGGCCATAACATCAGTGCGATCTGGAAGTTCCCGCTGTAATTCGCAAGGAATCCTCGGATGGCATTCATAGCCGTTGCTCCCTCCGCTGGTTGACTGGTTGGTGCTCGCGCTCGGCTGCGGTGCGAGCGATACGCAGCCCAGCGATTGGAGCATAGCATGGCCCTATAATCTGCGCGCGAACATGACGAAAGCGTAAGACATGCCGCTCGGGGCAGAAAAAGAGCGCGGACATTACAAAACGTTTTCAGCTGCGCATCAGTTCGTTGGAGCGAGTTCTTTCGCCCGTAAAATGACTTCCATGAATACGAAGAGGGAGGTGCCCCGATGAATGACAGTAGCGTCAATAGTTTCCTGGTGCTCATGACCAGCGATATCGACAATTTCATGTATACCTATATATTGGTTGCACTTCTGGTATTCACGGGCCTCTATTTCACCATCCGCACGCGCTTTGTGCAGATCCGCTACTTGAAGGATATGGTGGTACAGCTCTTCGAAAAGCGCGTGAACAAAGGCGGTCGAGCCATTTCGTCATTCCAGGCAATGATGGTCTCCACTGGTTCGCGCGTCGGCACAGCGAACATCGCAGGTATCGCAACGGCGCTGGCAACGGGCGGCCCCGGCGCACTGTTCTGGATGTGGGCGATGGCGATCGTCGGTGGTGCATCAGCATTCGTCGAGTCCACGCTCGCACAGATCTGGAAGGTGAGGGAAGGCAAAGGTGAATTCCGCGGCGGGCCTGCTTACTATATTCAACAGGGCCTGGGCAAGCGCTGGATGGGCATCTGCTTTGCGGTCTCGCTCATCGCATGCTATGTGGTAGGTTTCAATCAATTGCAAGCGTACAATGCCACGTCATCGCTGGAATACTACATTCCCGACTATGCTACGAATGGTGCAGCAGTGGTGATGGGCGTGGTGTTGGTGTTGGCGACCGCGTTTGTCATCTTCGGTGGTCAGAAGCGTATCTCGATCATCAATTCCATCGTGGTGCCCA
>CABRGJ010000207.1 GCA_902470405.1 uncultured Eggerthella sp. | reverse complement strand
GATAGCGAAACGCCATCGCATTCGCTCATCTCATTCTACTGTATCGCATGCTCTTACGAAGAAAGCGTTTTGTTGCCGCCTGGATGACACCAATCGAACCATGCCTTCGCCGCATCTTGCTCAACATCAATGAGCTTGAGCGTAGAGGATCCGACACCCGCTGCCGTGAATGCGATGATGGTGGTGAGATGACGATGACGCTGAAGCGGATTGGTCTGCAGCGTTGCAAGCTGTACCTTCATGCGCGGCGTGATGGTGCGATTCGTGCTGAATCCGCCGTTCGTGATAGTGATGTATCTGCGATCGTATCCGAAGCCCGATCCTCGGTGCCACAGCAATGCGCCTATGATATCGAGGACGAACAGGAGCAGTGCGATGACATAGAGCACACGAGAGATGATATCGGCCACGAGGTAGAAAGCTAGGTAATCCGACAGTTCCGAGGATGAGAACGCATCAAGCTGGATCGGCAGAGCGATGAAGAACATCGTCACGAACGTGATGACAGCAAGCCATACGCCACCGCCCTGAAGGATCGCTCGGCGTGTAAGAGCACGACGACGCGCGCGTTGTGGAAGCTTCTTGTCCGCTTGCGGCAAACCTCCCCATTCGGGCAAAAGATTCTCGAGAACGGCATCGACCTGATCGAGCTTAACGAACGGATGGATGACAAGATTGGTTTGTGCGGCCTTCTTCGCATCTGAAGAAGACTCCTGAGAGGCGCTGGCCACGCGCGCGAGCGAAAGCGTGCATGACTTCAAAAGGCGCTGGAAAAACGACTGATTGATCTCGATCGACTGGATGCGATCGATGTCGATACCGTTGAAGTTGTGACTGATGATGCCGTATTCAGTCTCGATGCGCGCGCCGCGACGACGCGTGCGAAAACCGCCGTAAGAGATGCAGGTGCTGACAACCATGACGACCCATACGACGACCATGATGATGAGCACGAACCCAACCACACTGGCAATGGCGCCAATGATCCAAGAAGAAGGAATGAGGTTGATCAGGCTTGAGAGCGTATCGAAGATCTCGTCTTCAGATGTGCCCAGCAAGAAAGCGATGCTCGAGATGAGAGAAGCAGCAGCCATGACGATCGAGAAGAACACCATGGTGAACGAAGACTTACCCGTGATAGCCGCCAAGGCAAGCTGCTTGTTCGAGAGGCCATATTCATAGGTGATCGTGCCCATATCGATCGCGTCCCCACCGAACACACCACGAAAATCGTTCGCGATCTGTGCGGGCATATCAAGCGCATTGCCGCCCGCAACAGGCGCTGCCTGTACTGATGGGTTCGCAGGAGCAGGGATGCTCGTTACCGGAGCCCCCGTAGGCGAGGCGATGTTTGCGCTAGACGCTGCAGCAGGAATCTGGATGCCCGCTTCTTTCATCTGCGCGAGTTGTTTGCGCTCGAAGAGCTCGCGGCGCAAAGCCTCTGCGGCCGACTTCTCGACATAGGGCAAGATGACTGCTTTGTTCTCGGCACCACCTGCAGTCTCGATGCTGACCGTACAAACACCTGCAATGCGCTGGAACAAGCTTGCCTTCTGATTGATGGACTGAATACGCTGATAGGGAATATGCACGCGCTTCTTCGAGATGATGCCTGAATAATAACTGAATTCGTCACCAGCATATTCGTACCAAATGTAGCGATAGCTGATGAAACGCACGAGCATGACGATGCCGGTCACCAGCAAGATGATAATGAGCAGCGCCAGGATCGCAAGAAAGCCATAACCGCCCGTCGCCGAATCGAGCGCAAGATCGATAATGAGCTCGGTCGAGGAGGCGAACGCAGCCACTATGATGACCGGTAGCACGCGTAGGGCGCCAAGCCAGATGTAGCTATGGTTGAGCTTGTGCTTCACGGGATCCGTAGCAGAGGCAGGGGTAGTTTGGGATTGCGAAACGACAGAGGGAGCATCCGCCGCGCCACTCATAACAGGCTCGCCCACCGGTGCGACAGGCTGTTCGTTCGGGGTGTGCTGCTCCATCGTTTACACGTCCTCTTTAGCGACACGCGCGAACTCTGCCGCCTGATCTCGCAGCGTTTCCGCTTCTGCAGCAGGAAGACCCGGGATCTCCATCGAGCCTGCGGCAGTCGACACCGTAACTGATGCCAACCCCATCATACGTAACAACGGCCCTTGACGCGTGTCGGTATTTTGTACACGGATGAACGGTACGACCGTATGCTTATGCACGATGATGCCGCGTGAGATATTGAGGAAGTCCTGCGAAAGCTCGTAGCGCCAACGAATGTAGCGAAGCGGCGTGATAACGAACCAGAACAGCAACAGCAACGCGATGAAGACGATCGTGGTGATAAGGCAATAGGGCTCTGCCCACCATGCAGTATCCTCATCAACAAGAAGCGCAATGCCACCAACGGCAACCACGCAGAGAAAGATGAGCACGAGTACGATGGTGTCGCTAAAACGCCAAACGTTCTTCATGCGGGGGTCGAGCTTTTGTCCTTGCAGTGCTTCCATGCAGGCCTCCGTGCCTTGTCGATGATCAGTAGTAACGATAGTAGGCCGCGCATGAACCTTCAGAGGAAA
>CABRGJ010000206.1 GCA_902470405.1 uncultured Eggerthella sp. | reverse complement strand
CCGGTCAGAACCTCTGGACTCTTCTTCATGCGCAAGTAATACAGGCCTGTAGGGGTGCCGCGACCCTTCGTTATATCACCTGTTACACAATCGGTGATAAAGAGCTGCTCGTTATTCTCATTGAAGTAACGCACCTTCTGTTCGGAGATGTCGATATCGACATATGCTCCCCAATCGCGTTGCCCCGGTCCATTATAGATATCAGCTGTTTGCTCACAGGGAATATCAATCGCTTCGAAGTTACCGGCAGTGACATTACCAATGAGCGTGGTCGCAAGATCGGCTGTATTCACTTTCCAGCCATATACGCCGCCACTTACAGTCACCTCTTTACCATCGCCCCGCTTGAATGTGCGCTTAGTGCCGACGGTATTGAGCTCGGCGCCCTTTTGGTCCGCCCATGCGATCACGGCTTCCTGATCGAGCGTTGGCATGAGCGTTTCAGGATCGAGCGTGAGCCACGTGACAAGCAGATCCTTGCCAACCTTGCCAGCAGATACGGAGCCTTCAGCCATCGTAAGTTCGATCTCGCCGCTGATCAACTCATTCGCTGCGGGTAGCGCATCTTTGAAGCGTGGGTCATCTGCAAGAATGAGCGGCTGGACAAACACGTCTTCATTCAGCTCATACGTATCTTCCATGCCTGCAAGGCAATCATCAATCTTGATGAAAAATGCTTCTGGCTCGATCTCGTTACCGTAGACCTCGTCTTCGATCATGAGCATATCGAGCAATTCGTTATAGGCGATCGTCGCATCTACGCTCGAGGTCGCATCCTTGTTGTATGCCTTGATGCTCGGCGTGAGCAACTCCTCTACTTTCGCGTGGTCGAAATCCGCATCGATCACATCGCTCACATTATGTTGTGCGAATACCTCAATCGGCCAGAGCCAGATATTTTGCGAAGCAAACGCATCTTCCTTGAGCTTATCCGCATTAACGCTTAAGTTGATCTGATCGGATTTGATGGTCTGGTCGAAGTTCTCCCCTGTTATCGCAAGTTCATAATTCGGCACCAGCGCTTCAACCTTGGCAACAAAATCACCATCGGCCTGATATGAGATGTCTTCTTCGTTGAAGCTGGTGTTCGGGTAGAAATGGGACGAGAAGAACGCAGCACCCCCAGCATAGATCGCAACGAACAACGCAAGTACGATGGCACCAAGAATGAGCAGCACCTTTTTAGGTGTGCTCATCTTCTTCTTGGATTGATCTTCGCCTGCCGCGACCGCAGGATCGAGTGGGATCCTCGTGTCTTCAGGCACTTGCGACTCTGTCATCGTCGGATATCTTTCTTGCAGATCGACGAGCAAGACCTCACTCGGTCTTGCTCTCGTGAACATTACAGGATACGAAGACCTACTTCTTTGAGCTGTCGTGCGGTGACCTGGTTCGGTGCACCCGTCATCGGATCGGAAGCTGAAGAGGTCTTCGGGAAAGCGATAACATCTCGAATGGACTGCTTATCGCCAAGCAGCATGATAAGGCGGTCGAGGCCAAGCGCTATGCCGCCATGCGGAGGCGCACCGAGCTCGAGCGCATGGATGAGATGGCCGAACTTCTCTTCGATCTCATCATCAGTAAGGCCGCATACCTTCAAGATGCGCTTCTGCTCTTCCGCATCATGGATACGGATCGTTCCGCCGCCCACTTCATAACCATCCATGACCAGGTCATACGAATAGCTACCACATGCAAGCGGATCGGTCTCGATCTTATCGAGGTCTTCCTCCAATACATGCGTGAACGGATGATGCTCTGCAGCATATTTGTTCTCATCCTCGTCATAGCGGAACATCGGGAAGTTAACGACCCAAAGCAATTGATGTCCTTCACGCGGGATGTCGAGCGCGTCAGCCATATGGAGACGAAGCGCAGCAAGCACTGCATTGGCGACTTCATAGGTATCAGCAGCGAAGAGCACAAGGTCTCCTGGCTCAACATCGAGCGCTTCTTTCAGCGCTGCAAATTCATCATCGGAGAAGAATTTGATGATCGGACTCTTCTCTTTGCCATCAGAGGTGAATGCGATCCAAGCCATGCCCTTAGCACCATTGGCCTCTGCGATGGATGCAAGCTTCTCAATGTCGCCGCGACTCCAGTCTCCTGCGCCTTTGGCATTGATCGCTTTCACGATACCGCCGGATTGAGCAACGCTCGAGAACACCTTAAACCCAGAATCCTTTACGATATCGGTAATATCGACCAGTTCCATACCAAAGCGCGTATCAGGCCTGTCGCAACCGAAACGATCCATTGCCTCACGATATTGCATACGCTGAAGCGGGAATGCATGTTCGACGTCAACCGCATCGAGCACTTCTTTCAGGACCTCTTCCATCATATTCATAACATCTTCGCCCTGGACGAAGCTCATCTCAATATCGATCTGCGTGAACTCAGGTTGACGATCGGCGCGCAGATCTTCATCGCGGAAACAACGCGCGATCTGATAGTAGCGCTCGATGCCGCCGATCATGAGCATCTGCTTGAACTGCTGAGGAGACTGCGGCAGTGCATAGAACGTACCAGGGTTTGGGCGGGAAGGAACGATGTAGTCACGTGCACCTTCAGGAGTAGAATTCGCCAGGATAGGAGTTT
>CABRGJ010000205.1 GCA_902470405.1 uncultured Eggerthella sp. | reverse complement strand
GACCATGCCGAGCACGAGAAGCGGCGTTCCGATGAAAGGAATCTGAGCGAACGCAAGGCTTGCCAATTGCGCACCCGAGAAGATGGTCGGGTTCGAGAGGATCTGCTCTTGGATGTTGGGATAGGCGATCATGGTCGAAACCAGCACGATGCCCGTGAGCGCACAGATGACCACCGTTGACCAAAAAGTTCCCGTCATCGCGATGAGCGCCTGTTCAGCGGGGTTCTTCGTCTTTGCTGCTGCAGCGATGATAGGCGCAGAGCCCAGACCTGATTCATTGGAGAACAAACCGCGCGCGCAACCGAACTGCAGCGCGACCATGATACCCGAGCCGACCGCACCGCCAAACGCAGCCTTCGCTGTGAAAGCGCACTCGAAGATGAGCACGAGCGCATCCCAGAGATACGCCCAGTTCAATGCAAGGATGATCAGGCAACCGAGCGCATATCCGATAGCCATGATCGGCACCAACCGTTCGCACACATCCGAGATGATGCGAACGCCGCCGAAGATGACCACAGCCACCAGGATGACGATGATAATGCCTACGATCCACGGAGCGATCTCGATTCCGCTCGAGGTGATGATACCGGTCATCGCAGATGCCTGCACCGCTGAACCCGTGCCGATCGCTGCGATGGCAGCAAAGAGCGCGAACGCGACCGCCCCTAAACGCGCATACCAAGGAGTGGTCCCGTTCTTCATGAACCCGCGCTGCCAGGCATACATCGCGCCACCCAACATGTTTCCGCTATGGTCCTTCACGCGATACTTGATCGAGACGAACACTTCTGAATACTTCGTTGCGATACCAAAGACACCGGTCAGCCACATCCAGAAGATAGCACCTGGTCCGCCAGCCAGAATAGCCGTTGCAACACCCACGATCGAACCCGTGCCGATGGTGGCAGCGAGCGCTGTTGCAAGCGCGCCAAACGGAGAGATATCACCCTGTCCGTCATTCTTCTTGAAGGAAAGCTTGATAGCAGCAGGGATCTTACGCTGAATGAAACGGGTACGCACGGTCAAGAACAAATGCGAGCCCAACAAAAGGATGATCATCGCAGGACCCCATACGAAAGCATCTATTTGATCGAGGATCCCCATGAAAACCTTCCAACATCCTATGTCCATCCGATAAAACAAAGAGCCAAACGACCAGCGTCCAGCTCTCAAGAAGCGACGTTATCATTATCGGCAATAATGCAGTTGAATACAAATTTCTCAGAAGATCTTTCGGCGGTGTGGCGAGAAAGCATTCCTGGAACGAACCAATCCCATCGCATTTGGAAGCACTTGCATACATGCACGATGAATACCTATGCAAATCCGCTATGATTAAGCGACCGTTTCAAAGTCGAACCTGAGATGAAGGATCCTCGATGGTCTACCACACGATACTTGATGCCATTGGCGACACACCGCTCATCACCCTTAATCACATGACCACGCCCGATCAAGCACGCATCGTCGTGAAGTACGAAGGCTTGAACGTAGGCGGCTCTATCAAAACGCGCACCGCTCTTCAGATGATCAACGGAGCCGAAGCACGTGGCATCTTGAACGAGAATTCCATCATCGTCGAGCCGACCAGTGGAAACCAAGGCATTGGTCTTGCGATGGTATGTGCAGTGAAAGGCTATAAAGCCGTGCTGATCATGCCCGATTCCGTCTCGAGCGAACGCCACAAGCTCGTTGCACAGTACGGTGCTGAAGTCGTGCTCGTGCATGATGAAGGCGACATTGGCGAATGCATCAAGAGATGCATCGCGCTTGCTAACGACATGGCTGCAGCCGATCCGCAGGTCTACATTCCACAACAGTTCGAGAATACCGACAATCTGGTGGCACACGAGACCACCACCGCTCAAGAGATCCTGCGCGATATCGATGGTCCTATCGATGGGTTCTGCGCGGGCTTTGGCACAGGCGGCACCATCTCAGGCATCGGAAAGACCCTGCGTGAGGCCTACCCTGACGTGGTCATCTGGATCGCAGAGCCTGACCAAGCAGCTATCCTTTCAGGGGGTCCGATCGGGTCACATATGCAACAAGGCATTGGCGATGGCATCATCCCTGCCATCTTCGATACCGACATCTACGACAGCACCTGCCTTATCAGCGATGAAGAAGCGATCGAAACAAGCAGAGAGCTCGCACGTAAAGAAGGTATTCTCTGCGGGATCTCTTCAGGAACCAACGTCGCGATCGCGCGTCGCTTGGCCAGCCATCTCGGTCCAGGTAAAACGGTCGTCACCATCTTGCCCGACACGGGCGAGCGCTATTTCTCGACCGACCTATTCGCACATTAGAGCACGCTTACTGGATCGATATCGATCGAGACGTTCACCGTCTTATGCGGCTTGCGCGCGCGAAAGTACTCATTGAAAAGCGCTGAGATATCGCAGGCGGGCTGAGCCTTGATGAGGATGTGATAGCGCCAATTCTTCTTCAGACGCGAGAGCACGCAGGGCGTTGGCGGGAAGATCTGCACTCCTTGCGCATTATGCTTCTCCACGATCCGCATCAGATCGAAGAACAACTGCTGCGACACACCGATCACTTCGGATTCGCTCGCTCCCCAGATGAGCACATTGGCCATACGCACATACGGAGGATAATT
>CABRGJ010000204.1 GCA_902470405.1 uncultured Eggerthella sp. | reverse complement strand
AGTACTGCGGTGTAGTCCGTGGGAGGATAGGGCGTTCTGCTCATGCAGGGCATTTTTGTTTGTATTTCCCGGTAAAATACCGTTCTTTCTTGGATCAAACAATGTAGGGCAAAGAGAAATCCGTGATATTCAAACAGCATACGCCGATAGGCTGCGCCTGTTGGCGTATGCTCGCTTCGTGCGGTAAATACAGTCTTCTTTGACAGGGTTTTTACGAGAATGATCCTGCGGTGCGTTTTAAGACGCTTTCGCGTTATGATACTTAGTTATCATATTCATTTGCCGTAGGGAAAAGTACGAGAGGAGGACGTAAGCGCGATGAGAAACGTTTGGCTCGTTCTCAAGCGGGACATATTTCGTTTGCTCAAGACCCCACCTGCGCTCGTTGTGGTCCTTTTCTTGGTAGTTCTTCCCTCTATTTATACTTGGTATAACGTCGCTGGTTTTTGGAATCCATATGATAATACAGGAGCCTTGCGCGTATGCGTGGTCAATGAGGATTCTGGTGCGAGCTCTGAGCTTACGGGGCAGCTTGACGTAGGCGATCAGGTAATCGAAGGTTTAAAAGAGAATGATCAGCTTGATTGGCAGTTCGTCAGTCGTGATTAGGCAATGGAAGAGCTTGAATCAGGCAAGAGCTATGCAGTGTTCGTCATACCTGAAGATTTCACTAAAAAGCTCTTAACGCTTACCACGGGGGAATTTGAGCGTCCTAATATACAGTATTACGTCAACGAGAAAACAGGACCCGTGGCGCCGAAGATAACCGATACGGGCGCAAGTACGCTTGATCGAACGATCAATGCTGAATTTGTGGGGACAGTAAGCCATATTGCAGCTCAGGCGCTCGACGAGGCATCGGAAGATTCTCATGCACAACTTGCACAAGTGAAATCGAAAGCGCTTGACGAACTTGATGAAGCACTTAGAGCACTTGGAATGCTCGATCAAACGGCAGAGGGTGTCAAAGCGGCAACCGCGACAGCAAAGAAGAAGGTCGAGACTGCCAATAGCGAGCTTTCTGGTGCGTATGGCAAGCTTGATCAAGCGAGCGCAAATCTCAAGATGGCGTCCGATCAGGCAAGCGATGCTGCACGTGTCCTTACGGAGTTTTCTGCTCAAGGGCAAGCATCACTTGGCAAGATCACTACGAATCTTACGAATATGTCCATTTTGACCTCTACCATGGTGTCATCAGGGCTCGCCTCCATCTCTGAGGCGAAAGGCGATGCGGATGCGGCGCTCGTTCAGGTACGTTCGCTGCTTGCCGAGAATGTCGCTTTGATCGAAGAACTCGAGCGCGTCGAGCAGGAGCTCCCTGATTCGAATCCCGCGAAACAGCAATTAGGAGCCACGATAGAAGCGCTTCGCGGTACGAATGATTCGGCTACTGCTACGGTGGCAAGCCTTGAGGTTCTTTCGGAACAACTTGGACAGAGCATAGAAAGCCTAAAGCAGGCGAACAGTGAATTTGGCACTGCCTCTCAGGATCTGATCGCAACACTGAACGATACGGGGATCAAAGCGTTCACGGACACGCTTCCCCAGCTCGCGGGTGCAGTAACCAAGATATCTGCTTCGGCACGCGATCTTTCGGAAGTGGTCGCCCAGCAAAAGACCCTTGTCGATCAGTCGCGAAACCTTGCAGGGCAGGTGGTCACGACGATCGATACCGCGAACAGTGCGCTGGGCAAGACGCAGGAAGTAGGCGCGAGCGTATTAGGCGATCTTACCCAGGTGCGGACCGATATCGCCACCCTTTCTACGTCAGGTTTTTTGGCGAAGTTGCTCGGCGTGGATAACCTGAACGCTGATGAAGTTGCCGAGTTCATGGCCTCGCCTACGAGCTTGAAGACCGAGCAGCTCTACCCACTTTCTTCATACGGCGCGGCAATGGCACCTTTGTTCATGAACCTCACCTTTTGGATCGGTGCGTTCATGCTGCTCATCATCTTGAAGCAGGAGGTCGACAGCAAGGGCATTCGCAGGCTTACGCTAACACAGAGATATCTCGGACGGTTTTGCCTGCTTGCGATATTAGTGCTCTTACAGTCGGCGGTTTGTTGTTCTGGTTTGCTCGCGATGGGCGTACAACCAGTGAATATTCCAGCGCTGTATGTAGCTGCAGCGGTGTGTTCGCTCGCGTATCTGAGCATCATCTATTGTTTGTCGGTGACGATGCAGCATATCGGCAAAGGCATCTGTATCATCTTGGTGTTCGCTCAGATTCCAGGCGCAACAGGTCTGTATCCGATCGAGATGACCTCGCCATTCTTTCAGGCTATCTATCCATTCTTCCCGTTCACGTACGGTATTGGCGCGCTGCGTGAAGCGATCTGTGGGTTTTACGGAATGGATTATGCGATCGCGCTGGGCGTGCTGGGGCTGTTCTTCGTCTTATTTATGGCACTCGGTATCTTCTTGCGTCCTCTGCTTGCGAACGTCAATCGCATGTTTGCGCGCCAGATCGAACAGGGTGGTATCTATAACGGTGAAGACGTGCGCATCCCGTCGCGTCGCTATCGCATACGGCAGGTACTCTCGGTGCTCTCAGATCAAGCGGGCTTTCGCGAAGATATCATGCGTCGTTACGAGCGTTTCGATATCTGGTATCCGCGCCTGATGAAGGGCGCCATTGTTGTCGGTATTGCGGTGCCGCTCGTCTTTACGATCGT
>CABRGJ010000203.1 GCA_902470405.1 uncultured Eggerthella sp. | reverse complement strand
AAAGCATGGTGTTCCTGTTGCGGCAACGAAAGCAAAGCCCTATTCCATCGACGATAATCTGTGGGGCCGCGCCATCGAATGTGGTGTACTCGAAGATCCTTGGGCTGCACCTCCTACCGATATCTACACCATGACCGTCGCCCCTGAAGAGGCTCCCGATACCCCGACCGAGGTCGAAATTCGTTTCGAAGGTGGCATTCCGTGCGCGATCGACGGTGTCGAGATGTCGTATCTCGAGGTTATCGAGAAGATGAATGAGATCGCAGGCTCGAATGGCTTCGGTCGCATCGATATGATCGAGAATCGCATGGTCGGCGTGAAGAGCCGTGAGTGCTACGAAGCTCCTGGAGCGCTTGCCCTCATCGAGGCTCATCAGGCATTGGAGGACATGTGCCTCGAGCGTGAGGTGATGCGTTACAAGATGCACATCGAGCAGGATTGGGCAACCCAAGTCTACAACGGTCAGTGGTTCTCTCCGCTCAAGCATGCGATGGATCAATTCATCGCCACCACGCAGTCCTGCCTTGATGGTACGGTCCGTTTGAAGTTCTACAAGGGCACCTGCACGGTGACAGGTCGCAAGTCTGAGTTCTCGCTCTACGATTATGGCTTGGCTACTTACGATGCGGCAGACACCTTCAATCGTGATTCCGCGAAGGGCTTCATCGACCTATATGGCCTTTCTACGCGCGTTTGGGCGAAGAATCGCCGCGATCACGGCAAGACCGACGGCGAGGTAGTGGAGTAAGCATGGCACTGTGGTCGGGGCGTTTCGAGCAGGGCGTTAGCCAATTCACGCAAGAATTCGGTGCGTCGTTGCCCGTTGATAAGGCAATGTACAAGCAGGATATCGCTGGCTCATGCGCGCATGCACGCATGCTGGCAAAGCAAGGCGTCATATCTAAGGCCGATGCTCAGGCTATCGCTGAAGGGCTCGCGCAGATCGAGGCGGACATCGATGCGGGTAACTTTACGTTCGATATCAATGATGAAGATATTCATATGTCCATCGAAAAGGTGCTGACCGAGCGTATCGGCGATGCAGGTGCTCGCTTGCATACCGGTCGTTCGCGCAACGATCAGGTCATCACTGACACGCGTCTCTACGCAAAAGAGCTCGCACGTGAACTGATGGAGGCGAATCTCAAGCTTCGTAAAACATTGCTTTCGGTTGCTGCAGAGAATTTCGGTACCTATCTGCCCGGATACACTCATCTTCAGCACGCGCAGCCTGTGTTGCTCACCCATCATTTCCTTGCGTATTACTGGATGTTCACGCGCGATTTTAATCGTTTGCGTCAGGCATACGATGCCGCCAATATGAATCCGCTGGGTTCAGCGGCGCTTGCGGGTACTACCTATCCGCTCGATCGCATGGCTACTACCGAGGCGCTCGGTTTCGCAGCAGCGATTCCGAATTCGCTCGATGCGGTGTCTGATCGTGATTTCTTGCTCGACCTGGACTATGCGGCAAGCGTCAGCATGATCCATCTCTCACGTCTTTCTGAAGAGATTATCTTGTGGTCTACTTCTGAATTCGGTTTCATCACGCGGATGCGTATTCGACTGGTTCATCGATCATGCCCCAGAAGAAGAATCCCGATTTTGCAGAGCTCATTCGCGGTAAATCGGGCAGAGTTGTGGGTGATCTTGTTGCGCTTTTGGTCACGATGAAGTCGCTTCCCTTGGCCTACAACAAGGATCTTCAAGAGGATAAGGAGGGTGTCATCGATGCCGCGAAGACGCTCTACGATTGCCTTACGTGCATGGAAGGCATGATCGCCACCATGAAGATCAATCAGGATGCCATGATCGAGGAGGCGCGCAAAGGCTATCTTGCTGCCACAGATGTGGCTGATTATCTTGCGAAGAAGGGCATGCCCTTCCGTAAAGCCCATGAAGTAGTAGGTCATTTGGTCTTACTTTGCGATAAACGCGGCTGCGATCTGGACGATCTCACCTTGGCAGACTTCAAGGCGGAGAGCGATCTATTCGAGGAAGATATCACACAGGCGCTCGATCTTGAGAGCATCGTTGCTGCGCGCAACACCTTTGGAGGCACGGGTAACGACGCGGTTCACGCTCAGATGCAGCTTGCTGAAGATGCGTATGCTCAGGATAACGATTGGTTCTTCGAGTGGGAGCCTCCGCGCGCATAATTGCATCATCTACGCCTGATCACTGAAATAAACCTTACGAATCTGAACGTTCTATGGCCAAACCGTGTGAATCTCCGTACGCGGTGCTTGGAGCGCTCGTAAGACCTGCGGGCATGATAAAATACTTCGCAGTATGTCTATGGAGGTAAGATGTCACTTCGATCTCGCAAGAAGAGGGCACATCGCAGAAAACGCCAGCCGCTCAGCAAAGCCATGATGGCGCTTGTCATCGTTCTGGTCGTTTTCGGTATCGGGGGTATCGCTGCTGCGGCAGCGGCGATGGTATGGCTTCAAGATCTGCCCGATTACAAAGATTCATCTGCATTCAATTACGCTGAGAAGACCAGTGTCTATGCCAACGATGGTACGACGCTTCTCGCTGAGTTCTATATTGAGAATCGTGATCCGGTCGAGCTGTCCGAGATGAGCCAGTACGTCCTCGATGGCACGGTTGCCACGGAAGACGAACGTTTCTATGAACACGACGGCGTCGATATGATGGGCATCGCGCGTGCTATCGTCGTGAATCTCACCGGCA
>CABRGJ010000202.1 GCA_902470405.1 uncultured Eggerthella sp. | reverse complement strand
CAGTGGCACGATATCTTACGGGGCGCATGTGACCAAGTCGTATTTTGCTCAGCATCAACTCGAAGAATTGAATCCTGGCAACACGGTGTTCGAAGAGCTCGATCGTGTTGCACCGCAATGGAGTATTTCGCAGGTGCGTACGCTACTCGGGTCGTTCTTATTCGGGCCTAATGATGTCGATAAGAAAGTCGCGGTGCTCTCCGGTGGCGAGAAATGCCGTCTTGCGCTTGCTAAGATGCTGGTCGCGCCAACGCCGCTGCTCTGTCTTGACGAGCCGACGAATCATCTTGATATCGCTAGTGCAGATATTCTTGAGCAAGCCCTCAAGCAATTCGAAGGAACGATCGTGCTCATCTCGCACGATCGTCATCTGATTCGTTCGGTCGCAAATCGCATCATTGAGATCAAGCCTGAAGGAGTCACTTCCTTCCCGGGCGATTACGAATACTACCTCTATAAGACGAGCCTTGAATCACAGGGGGCGGTTGAACCAACACCGCAAAGGATGGCAGCAGCAGCGTCGTTGGCACCCGATATGCCCGCCGATAGAGAATCAGGTGGCGCAACAGAGGTGACCGTTCGCTCGCATCGCAGGCGGCAGAGCCCGACACCGCCGAAGACCAAAGAGCAGAAGCGCCTCGAGGCACAGCGTCGCAATCAGCTCTATGCTGCACTAAAGACGCAACGTGCGCGTGTTGCGGAGCTTGATAAGCTGATCGCAAAAGAGCAGACGCGCATCGATGAGCTGGTTGCGCTCATGGCCGATCCGAGTTTTTATGAAGATGAAGCACGCTCAGGCGATGCTATCGCGGAGCATGCAGTTTTGAAAAAGGAGCTCGCTGCCCACGAAGAAGAATGGATGGAGCTTTCCGAAGAGATCGAAGAGGAGATGCGCAAGCAGGAAGTGGCGCAGTAAGGTTCGCGCGCTATCGGTGGCGCCCTCGCTCGACACATTCGTTTGCCCGAATATGATGGAACCTTTCAAACTGCATATCGTTCTATTCGAACCAGAGATCCCGCAGAACACGGGTAATATCGCTCGTACGTGCGCATGCACGGGCGCGACCTTACATCTGGTCGAGCCAATGGGATTTCGCCCTTCTGAGCGCAATCTGAAACGTGCAGGATTGGATTATTGGGACGAGGTCGAGATCATACATCACGCCAGCACCGCTGCATTCCTTGAGACCTTCGGGGAGGAAAATCTGTACTTTTTCACCGGTCGTACCGAGCGTTCCTATGCTGAAGTAGACTATGAAGGTGAAGTGTTCTTGGTATTCGGTCGTGAAAGCCGTGGCATCGATCCCGCTATTCTCGATCGTTATGCCTCTCGTTGCGTACGTATTCCAATGAGAGGAGATATCCGTTCGCTCAATCTTTCGAATGCGGTAGCGATCGGGGCTTACGAGGCACTTCGCCAGAATAGATTCGAGGGCCTAGCCTAGGCACGAGGTGTTATGGATAACTATCAAATCATTTATATCGTATGCAGCGTTCTTGCATTCATCCCGGCCATCGTTTGTCATGAATTCATGCATGGTTTTGCCGCATATAAGCTGGGTGATAACACCGCAAAACAAAGTGGGCGTCTTACGCTCAATCCGCTGAAGCACATCGATCCGTTCGGTACGGTCATCTTGCCGCTCTTGCTCATCTTCATGCATGCGCCAGTGTTCGGCTACGCTAAACCCGTGCCTTATAATCCGAACAATTTCAAGGACAAGCGGGTGGGCGATGTGGTGGTCGGCCTTGCGGGACCTGCCGCAAATCTTGTGTTGGCTCTTATTGGCTCGGCGCTCATGTTCGCGCTCCAGAGTATCGCACTGGCGAATTCGAACATCGTATTCTTCTATTTCTACTACTGGTTCTTGCCCATCTTCATCATGGTTAATCTCTACCTGATGTTTTTCAATCTGCTGCCCATTCCGCCACTGGATGGTTCGTCCATCATCGCGTTCTTCCTGCCAGTGAAGTATCTTCCTACCTATTACAAGGTCCAGCAATACGCATTCCCGATCTTCTTGGTGGTCATTTTCGTGCTACCCTATTTCTTCCATTTCAATATCATCAGCGAGTACCTCAACGTTACGGCAGGAGTGCTGCTCGTGCCTGGTGTGTAGAGGGAAGGGAAGAGGCAAGCGCGCCGTGTCGTATAAGGTCAGAATAGAAAGCTTCGAGGGTCCCTTCGACCTGTTGCTGCATCTTGTTCATCGCCAGCGCGTTGATATTGGGTCGATCTCGTTGGCGGATATCACCGACCAATATCTAGCTGAGATCCGTCGCATGCAAGCGCTCGACCTTGAGATCGCGAGCGATTTTATCGTCGTGGCATCGACTCTGCTCGAGATCAAAGCCGCAAGCTTGCTTCCGCAAGAAGCCCAAGAGTTCGACGAAGAGATCGAGGAATACGAGCCATCCGATTTGCGTGCGATCCTGATCGAGCGACTCATCAACTATAAAAAGTTCAAGAACGCTACTGCTGCGCTTGAGCGTCGTTTCGAGCGCGAGACGCGTATGCATGAGCGCCCCTTCGGGCCTGATCCGTCGCTCTATCGTTTGATGCCTGACTATTTGAAGGGCGTGTCGGTCGAGCGTATCGGTCAGCTGTGCGCATCGGTCTTCAGCAGGCAAGATATCTTCCTATTGGAATCAGAGCACATCGCAAAGCGCGCTATTCCTGTCGAGGTCCAGATCGATCGCATCTATGAT
>CABRGJ010000201.1 GCA_902470405.1 uncultured Eggerthella sp. | reverse complement strand
TCGTGGCGATTGTATAAGAATCGCGCGGGTAGCGGGTAACGAGCGCTTCATGGAGCGCGGTTTCGGATGCGCCCTCATGATAGACGAATGCGGTATCGAAATAGGTATTACCCGCGTTCATAAAGGCATCCACCATCCGTTTGAAGTGTTCGATATCGATGCTCTTCGGGTCGTTCTCGTCAAGAAGAGGTAGGCGCATGCAGCCAAATCCCATTTTCGATGCAGGCATGATAGTGCTCATGTGTCCGCCTTTCTGTTGAAGGGTTGAGTAGAGCCCTTTGCTTTCATAGACAAAGGCTGGTTCTATTCTTCTACTTAAACCTAGGTTTAAGTCAAGCCCGGAGTGAATCAGGAGCGAGTTTACCTTTGCAGCCAGCCTTTATCGTGCGGCGGCGCAAAAACGCGATAATAGGGATGGCAAGAGCAAGCAGCGCGCCCATGAAGAATCCTGCTTGCGCGCCGTATAAATCAATCATGATGCCAGCAAGTGTGGGACCGATAGCCAGGCCGCACGTACAGCCCGCATTGAGCCAAGTGATGGCCTCGGTCAGACGTTTTCCGGGAACGGAGCGTTCGCAGGCGCCGTTCATCACGATAAGGAACGGTGCGTAGAAGAGTGCGCCGAAACATGAGACCGCATACAGGCTAACGGCATCACCGATCAGCGCCATCGATCCATAAGCGATTCCGATGCATGTTGCAGCAATCAGCACCTGCTTGTAGTGAGGAATGGCGAGACGCAACGTACCAAACAAGAATCCTATCGCAATCGAGGCAAGCGCTGAGAGCATGAGTGCACCGCTCGCAATGTTCGGCTCGCCCAGTTCTTCAGCGAAAGCGACGGTAGTGGTGTCGAAAGTTCCGAAGAATGAACCGAGCAGAAGCATGAGGATGAAAAGGACGCGCACGATGCGTGAGGTGCGAAAGAGACTCTTCTTCTCTTTCGCGGAAGCGTCGAGCGTCGTTGCGGCAGATGAGGTGTTTTCTGTGGTTGTCTTCCAGCCTGGTATGGGTTCGGTGTCCTTTGCACCTGTGAGCAAGATGGCACCAAGCAAGAAACATGCGCCGCCTACTGCAAGGCCGGTGATCGGGGCAAAGGACGAAGCGAGAAAGATCGAGAGAGCGGGGGCGATCATGAAGGCGATGTCGTCGAGGATGCCTTCGTAGGAGAAGATGGTGGTGACGTTTGGAGCTTTTTCACCCAGTTTGCCTGTGCGCAGAAGATAGACCCAGCGAGCACGCGAGAGTGCTTGAGCGCTGGGTATGCAGCCTACGAAGACTGCCGCGATGAACAGAACCCAGAGCGGCCCATGTACTTGCACGGTGATCAGGAGTGCGACCAATCCCGCTAAGCTGATCGCTGCTGCAAAGGGGACGATGTTCGATTGGCCGCGTTCGTCGACGAGCTTTCCTAGGCGCGGACCGATTAGGAAGATGGCGAGTGCGATCACGGACGATACGAGGCCAGACTCGAGAAACGAATAGCCTGCCAGCGAGAGCATGGCGACTGTGCCGATGTTCATCATGTAACCGTACATGCGCATCAGCAGGCAGGCGATGTCGAATCGCCGTGCTGGTCGGACGCTTAGGATAGCTCCATATACTTTTGGATCTACTGCTGACATTATTCTCTCCGCGATTGCTCTCTGCGGTCATTTTGCCCTTTAAGAATGAGCTCACTTGAAGCCTGCGTATGAATAATAGGCACGGTGCATCGAGGATGCAACAAGGTGTTGTTTGAGTCTGCGAACGGTATGTTCATAATGAGAAGAGGCAGATTGAGCGATGATACATTCGGGAGCGGTCTGTCTGTATCGATCATCTGGCGCAATGGTGCCAGCGCATAATCTATGATAGGAAGAGAGAGCAAGGGTGTTCTCGTAGTTTTACGAGAATGAGGTATGCGACATAAGGAAAGGATAAGGATGATCCGTATCGTTCGCGCGACAGAAGAACATCTCGATGAAATCGTTGCCATTACCGATCAGGCGAAAGCATCGATGGCTGCTTTGGGGTTCGATCAGTGGCAGCGTGGATATCCGAACCGTGCTGTTTGGGAGGCAGATATTGCAGAGGGCATGGCCTATGCCGCTTTGGATGACAGAGGTGTAGCAGGAATGTTTCGCTATACTGATGAACCCGAACCAGCTTATGAAACGCTTGAAGGCGCATGGCTTACGGATGGCCCTTACGCCACCATTCATCGTTGTGCAGTTGCCTCCGATCGGCGAGGCCAAGGCATCATCGGCGAACTCTTCACGTTTGCTTGCCAGAAAGCTCGTGAAGAGGGGATGGTTTCGGTCCGTGTCGATACCCATCACGATAACGCCCCTATGCGTAGGGCACTTGAGAAATTCGAATTCATTCCGTGCGGCACTATCACTCTTTTAGAAGGCCCTGAAAGCGGTGGCAAGCGCATTGCGTTCGAAAAAACGCTCTAAGAGTTGTGCGCGTGTATTATTGTTCGCCTGCTTCGCTGTTGTGCCGCGCAATCAACTATCTCAAAATCGAGATCCTTGTCTCCTCAAAGGGAATACGAAATTCAAGGAGTACGTCTTACGTTATCGTTCAAGAGTCTTCGCGCTTGGCGAGACGAACCAACTCGACCTTCTCCTGCCGAATGGTAGGAATGCGAATCAGCATCAAATAAAGCAAGAAGATCGCGACACCACCAAGAACCGCCCAGATGATCGGACGCTGTACGATTATCGCGCTAATCCCCATCACCGTAAAAGAGACTGTAAGGATGCGAAT
>CABRGJ010000200.1 GCA_902470405.1 uncultured Eggerthella sp. | reverse complement strand
TCATTTAAACAAACTCGAATGGCAAGAGTTCGCAAAACGCGATCACTTCACTATACTAGACAACAATATGCTTACCACCAGCAAAAATACTACTCTGCATCGCTGCACATGGACGAATCTGAACAATCCTCTCTATGTTCAGTATCACGACGATGAGTGGGGCGTGCCTTGTCATTCCGATCGAGCGCTCTTCGAACTCTTGATCCTTGAAGGCTTCCAAGCTGGATTATCCTGGGAATGCATCCTGAACAAGCGCGAGGCCTTTCGCAGGGCCTTCGATGGATTCGAGATTGAAGCCGTGAGTGCCTACGATGAGCAGAAGATCGATCTGCTGATGGCTGATGCCAGCATCGTGCGCAATCGCCGAAAGATCGAAGCAAGCATAACCAACGCACAGGTCTTCAAGCAGATCCAAGAAGAGTTCGGTTCATTCGATGCCTATATTTGGAAATTTGTAGACAGCAAGCCTGTGAATGAAAGCCATACGATCCGCACTACCTCTCCTCTTTCAGACGAGATCTCCAAAGATCTGAAGAAGCGCGGAATGAAATTCGTTGGCTCGACCATAGTTTATTCATTCCTTCAGGCGATCGGCGTCATCAACGGGCACGAAGAAAACTGCTATCTCTGCGGTGTAAAACGCTCCTGATAGACGAGAGGCTTTGACAGACAAAGCTTTTGTGCCGAAGACGCTCCAGCGCAAGCAGCTTTAGCGGGCGCCACCACCGCCTCCGAAGCCACCGCCTCCGCCACCAGAGAATCCTCCGCCAAATCCTCCGCCGCTTGAGAAATTACCTGTGGCAGCAGACTGGATCTCAGCAAGCGAATTATTGATAGACGTCGAGAAGCTCGTAGCGAAGCTTGCCATACCACTTCCCATCGTAGCGTGGCTCGAATAGATGTACCACCAAGGCACATAATAGCTCGAAGCGCTTACAGCGGCATCTTCGACGAACAATTCGGGAACCGTGTTGCGCAGTTCTTCGATCACTTCATCAGCAACACCGAACAAATAGGCGTAGACCAAGAACTCTCCCCACACCTTGATATCGAGCACGGGGCGCTCTTTCAAACGTGAGAAATCTTTTAGCCAGCGCTTGAGCGCCTCGCACCTCGCAAAAGCATCAGCGCCTTTCTGAGTGCGGCGATCCATAAAACGACTCAAGATGAGCAGGAGCGCTATCGTGATCAATCCAGGTATCATCAAAAAGAAGTTATCGAAGAACATCGAGATTACAACGATAAGGACGAAGACTACGATGCCGATCGTGGCCATCTGCCCTTGCTTGGCCTTCGAATACGCCTCGAAATACTTTCCATTGATCGTTCGGGCAGTGACCTCGCCCTGCCAGTCTGCTAGCTTGTCGCTGAACGTCGTCGGGTTCTCCTTTGCGTACTCTGCTCCCCCACCGATCGTGTCGAAGAGGAAAGCAAATGCGAGACGATCGATCTCATTCTTGACCTTTGCTTCATATCCTGGAGCGCGCGAAAGATAGTAATCCTCGACCGTTTTTGTCGTTAGCAGACCGCTCTTCTCATAACTTGCTTTATTGATGAGTACGGCACCTTCATTCACCAGATGAAGAAGTGTGACGGTCAGATCATCATTGCTTTCACGGTCGAAGCGCATGATGCGGCCAACGACCGCAGGGTGTTCACCCTTGACAGGCACATCACGCCAGTACTTCTCGGTGAAGGTCGGCCTGAGCTCTTTACCATAGCGCTTGAACGACCAAAGCGCCCAGATACAGATTGCCAGACAGACGACGATAGATGCGATAAGAGAAACAAGAGCGATGATGCGCTCCTTGTTCGCTTGATTGGCGAACGCTTGCTCTTCGCTCTTGATGGTATCGAGACGCGCGTTATCAAAATGAGCATTAGGATCCTTTTGCGTTACGCCTGCGAACCATGATGGATCACAGGCAACGCGAATCTCGGCATAGGAGCCCGCAGAAAGATGCGGTACATTGCACGTGATCTCGCCAGTTTCATCATCGATGGACACGGTCGCATCAAGAGGACCATGTCCCCATGCCGATACGTTCTCCCCCTTCACGATATCTGCGCCTTGAGCGATCGGCAGCGAGAGCGAGAGCGATACATTATCGGAATCCTCTGCCCATCCGTCGCCAACGAACTGCCAATAAAGCTCGGCCGTGTCGCTGTAGACCTGGACCGCATTCGCGACCCGATAGTGCAAGGTAATGTCCGCTATCTCATCGCTCACAGAGAAGAAAACATATACGGCGTCCTCCGCCCCGTCAAAAGAATAAGAGGCTTTACCAGGTCCACCAGAACTTCTCCAACTCGATTGGAACGGTACTGAAGAAAGCTCCGTTGTTTTACCATTCGCCGTGATCTCTACACTCTCGATCTCGATCTGAGCGCCGCTTGGAAGGTTATTGAAATACCACCATACCGCCGTGAAGCTGCCATCGAAATCGAATGTACGCGTTTCAGTAACATGAAGATCGCCATCATCGATTGCCTGAGCCTCTATATCGACCTGAGGCATGGTGTAGGATTTCGCGAGCGCTTGCGCAGGATTGAACGCACAACACGCTGCGATCAAAAGAAAAAGACCCAGCGAAAGAAGAATGCGCGTTATATGATTTCTTTGAAGAGAGACTGAAGTTTGCACAAGCGTCCTCCTTGCAAGTTCACCTGTTAATCGGTATCATTTCAAGCTGTCTGTAAAAGTGGAGAGCTGACCGAGAGGCCGAAGGTGCTCGCCTGCTAAGCGAGTATACCCCAAA
>CABRGJ010000199.1 GCA_902470405.1 uncultured Eggerthella sp. | reverse complement strand
GAGCACTTCGACATCGAAAAGAACGATCCGATGACCGCAGAGCTTGAGCATTTTGCAGATCTCTGCACGGGTCGTGAGACCAAGCCGCGCTGTACAGGTGAAGATGGCATCGCGACCCTCAAGGTCATCAATGCGATCCTTGAATCTGCTGAGACCGGCGCTTTGGTGGATATCGACTAAGACACTTTCCTTTACTTCAATACAGCGGGAAGAGGCTCCTTCGGGGGTCTCTTCCCGTTTGAGAACCCATTTCCTTTTGTGCGAGAACGACCTTTCTTGAAAAGATCTCACATTATTTAGAGTATGATGGTCAAGAAAGTAAGCGCGTGCCATTCGATCGTGCACTTGAATATATACCCTCCCTTAGAGATGAAAGCGCCATCAGTCTGTGAATCTTTCGCACCTTACGTATTTCAAGAAACTTGCAGAAGTCAAACACTATACGAAAGCTGCTTCCGAGCTCTATATCGCTCAGCCTACGCTTTCGGTTGCTATCTCAACGCTCGAGAAAGAGCTTGGGACACGCTTGTTCTATCGTGCGAATAACAAGATTGAACTTACCCCTTGTGGAAAAGAATTCTACGAATACGTATCGCAGGGTCTCCGTTCTATCGAAAAGGGTATTCAGGCTGTTCAGGAATTCGAGGGGAGGATCAACGGCACGCTTAATCTGGGCACGCTCTATGCCATGCAGGGAAAAGATTGGTCGCAGGCGATCCAGTCCTTTCATGATGAGTGTGGTTCTGGTCTTACCATCAATATCACACAAGGTTTCACACCCGTGCTCACTGAAGAGCTCGAAGCGGGAAATCTCGATGTGATCTTTGCAGGTAAACCTGAGCCATCAAAGGATTTCAATAGTGTCTATTGTTGGGCGCAAGAGCTCGCGGTGGCAGTCAATAAGAAGCATCCGCTTGCAAAGAGGTCATCTGGCTGATTATCATATTCTGACCTATCACGATAAGAGCCCTGTCTACGAGGAGATGACCAGCGTTCTTTCGGTTTCTGAAGTTCCGCTTGATGTCGAATATGCCTACAATGATGAGATCACGCTCTCGTCTCTGGTAACCTCAGATTCTCAGGATGTTGCATTGCTCTGCTATTCGTTTTTGGTTAAAGCCTTCGATGAGGTTGCGTTCCTTTCGCTTGAAGAAGCACCAAAAGAATTCCATAAGGTATATCTTGTTTCCAAGAAGGCGCGCTCTCAGCCCAAGGTGGTTTCGGATTTTGTTACCTTCATGACCAATTATCATTTCCCGACCGCCACGGTTCGTCCTCTAGCTAAGTAAAACGTTAGCTAGGGTATAATGGTCAAGCTGTGCGCCCATAGCTCAGCTGGATAGAGCAGTGGACTTCTAATCCAAAGGTCGTAGGTTCGAATCCTACTGGGCGCGCCATTTTTTTATTGACTATATACCCCCTGGGGGTATAATGAACCTCGATATCCCTAGTTGAATAGTAGGATTCGAGGTTTGTATGACGTCTTGTAATTGTGGCCTGCATCATAAGAGCACCCCAAGAAGCGAAGCGCTGAAGCGCGATCTCGAGCGTAGATTGAATCGCGTGATCGGACAACTCAAGGGCGTGAAAGATATGATAGATGACGATCGCTACTGCGGAGACGTGCTCACACAGCTTGCAGCGGCAGAAAGTGCTGTACGGCGCATCTCAGAGCTGGTCTTGAAAGAGCACATGCGTACGTGCGTTGTCGAAGAGATACGGGCTGGCAATGACGAGGTAGTTGACGAAGTCATGCAGCTCATGCGCCGTTTTTCTTGATCCACTACTGAAAACGAAAGTGAAAAGGACATGGAACAGACGATACGAATTGCCATAGACGGCATGCACTGCGCGAACTGCGCAGCGAACATCGAGAAGCATTATCGAGCGTTGCCTAGCGTCAAGGATGTTTCGGTCAATCTTGCGAACAATACCGGACGGGTGACCTTCGATGCGGATACAGCAACGATCGATGAGATGCTACAGGTATTCGACGATCTCTCGTTCACGGCCGAGATCATTCCTGAAGATACACCGCTTGTGGACAAGAAACGCAGAGCGAAAGAAGCTGCACGCGCGAAACACGATCTGCGCATCTTTGCCTGTTCAGTTATTTTCACTGTCATCATCGTTGCGATCGGTATGATCCCAGGATGGCACATGGCGCTCGGCCATGCGCTCGCATCCTTGTTCGTGGGGGCTAGCGCCTCGCACATCCAATCGATGTTCGCGGGAAGCATCGCATTGTTTCTGCTTACGATCCCGGTTCAATTCGGTTGTGGTATCCGCTTCTATAAGGGTGCGATCGCCTCGCTCAAGAGCGGTAGTGCGAACATGGACGTACTGGTAGCTCTCGGTACCAGCATTGCTTTCCTCTTTTCGCTCTGGATCACCTTTCTTCCTGTTATCACAAACGATTGGAGCAATGCCGCAGTCGCGCTCGGGATCAACGATGGTATGCCGTATTTTGAAACCTGTGCGATGCTCATCACCTTCGTGTTGCTTGGCAAGATACTCGAGACGCGCGCTAAAGGCGCAACGAACCAAGCGATCGAGTCGCTCATGAACCTCACGCCTCCTACCGCTCGTGTCGTGCGTGGGGGAGTGACGAGCGAGATCCCGCTTGCGCAAGTGATGGCAGGCGATAGGGTGCTGGTTGCTCCTGGTGAGAAGATACCGGTCGACGCCATCATCGTGGAAGGTCGCACCGAGATCGACGAGTCGATGCTCACTGGTGAAGCGCTTCCGGTCATGAAACATGAAGGGGAC
>CABRGJ010000198.1 GCA_902470405.1 uncultured Eggerthella sp. | reverse complement strand
ACCGCGCCCCTTATGATTGCGCCTGCCATGAATGTTCATATGTATGAGAATGCTGCAACGCAGGACAATATTGCTGGTCTGAAGGCGCGTGGCGTTTCTTTCGTCGAGCCTGATGCGGGGTATTTGGCGTGTGGTGATGTAGGGAAGGGTCGTTTGCCCGAGCCTGCTGATATCGTCGAAGCGGTGCTTGAGGTGCTTGGTGCTCAACAAGTACCTTTGTCATCGTCGGCACTTCTCGATCGTCCGCTCGCAGGCAAGCGCATCATGATCACAGCAGGCCCTACTGTCGAGGCGATCGACCCTGTGCGCTATATCACCAATCGTTCCTCAGGAAAGTTCGGTTATGCGATCGCTGAAGCAGCAGCGGCGCGAGGTGCGCAGGTCACGCTCGTTTCGGGTCCCGTAGCGCTTCCTGTTCCTGCGGGGGTAGAAGTGGTATTTGTTGAGTCAGCGCGCGACATGCTTGAAGCTGCGACGCCATTTTTCAAACAGTGCGATATAGGCATCTTCGCTGCTGCAGTTGCTGATGTGCGACCTGCTCAACAAAGGGAGAGTAAGCTCAAGAAGGGCGTTAATGATGATGAGCTTCATAGCATCGCTTTAGTGGAGAATCCCGATGTGCTCGCAACGCTTGGTGCAAGCAAGTCAGACCAGCTTGTGATCGGCTTCGCTGCCGAGACTGACGATGTTATCGAGAATGCACGCAAGAAACTCGAGAAGAAACATGCCGATATGATCATTGCAAACGAAGTGGGTAGCGATAAGGTCTTTGGCAAAGATGATGATGAGGTGTGGCTCGTAACGTCTGCTGGGGAGGAGCATCTTCCGAGCATGACAAAGAAGGAATTGGCGGGCATCATCCTTGATAAGATCGCAGCGATGGGACTGTAGCCGATGTCAAAGAGCATTCAACCAAACAGACACGAGAATGAACAGCATGAAGATATCATTCGTTTGTTTGGGAAAGAAGTGAAGAAGTCCGACCTGTTCAAGTTCTTAGGGTTGATCGCTTTCTTCGCACTTTGTGTCGTCATTGTTGTAGCGATGGCACCGCTTTTCAAGGGTATCTTCTCACCCGATGGCGTCGATACGGTGATCGAGCGTATTCGCGATAAAGGTGCATTCGGTGTCGTTATTTTGTTGGCACTCCAGTTCATCCAGGTTGTTGTTGCTTTCATTCCGGGCGAGGTCACGCAGATGGCCGCTGGTATGCTCTATGGGCCGTTGTGGGGATCGCTGCTTATCTTGTTCGGATGTGCGATCTCGAGCGCGTTCGTCTATCTGATCGTCCATAAGCTCGGTGCGCCCTTTGTGAAGGATATGGTGCCTGAAAAGTTCTTGAAGAAATTCGAAGATTTTGAACGTACGGGTCGTTTGAACATCATCGTCTTCATCCTCTTTCTCATCCCTGGGCTTCCGAAGGATACCTTTACGTATCTGGTTCCGCTCACGGACATGAAGGTGAAGCCATTTGTCATCATCACGACCATCGCGCGTACTCCTGGTGTGGTCTTGTCGGCTTATGCTGCAGATGGTTTGATCGATGGGAACATCTGGACGAGCGCGATCATCTTCGGCGTACTCATCGTCCTTGCTATCTTTGCGCTCATCTTCAGCAACCGCATCATGGATTTTCTCTCGCGTCATCATCTCGCTGACAACTCTCGATCAACGACGGACGAAGATGAGGGCCAACGATAGAGCTTGTTATTCGCAGGCGCAGGAAAGCAACGCAATGGCAGTATTCTTTGCTGGTTCATGATGTTAACGTGAATGACTTTGAGTTGTGTCCTCCAAGCGTGCTAAACTAAGACTGTTTATTTGCGGCCTACCTGCAAGGAGGCATCCATGTCCAGCGAACGATCCTATCGCGGCACGCTCTTCGTAGCGGTCTTTCTGTTCATTGCTCTATTATTTGCTTTCGTATCGGTTCAGCGCGCATCTGCTGCTGAGTCGCTCGAATGGGAACAGGGAGGCGCTACCTATACGTATGAGATAGTGGGCGATACCACTATCATCAAGGGAATAACAAGCTCGAACGCTTCGGTCATCGTGCCTGAATCGATCGGCCCTGAAGGGGCACAGCATGCGGTGAATCGCATATTGCTCTTCGGCGAACTTGGCTCGATCAAGTCGATTGATGTCTCGAACTGCAAGGAATTGACCGCGCTCGAGTGTGCCAACTTTGGGCTGACCTCGCTCAATATCAAAGGGTGTACGAATCTGACCTCGCTCAATTGCGCTAGCAATCAGCTCAAACGCATCGATGTGGAGACTTGTCCCCGTTTGCAGACGCTCGAGGCTAACGACAATCTGCTCACTACTATCAATCTGACCAAATGCCCAGACCTTACGACTGTCGGACTTGCGAACAATCGACTTGGTGCGGTGTATGTAGAGGGTTGCTCTAAGCTCGCCAATCTGAATGTTTCCAATAATGCGCTCAATTCGCTCGACCTTGCAGGTTGTGCGGCGATTTCGAGCTTAGCGTGCAACGACAACAATCTGACCTCGCTTGACATCTCCGCCTGCCCGAATCTCAAAGAGCTGCAATGCATGAATAATGCAATCAGCGATACCTCTGCGCTGAAGGCGTGGGCAAGTGCTAATGGTAAAGATCCTAATACTGTAATCGGAACGCAAGATACAAGCTCTTCGGGCTCGCAGGGATCGGGGTCTTCTGGAGAGAGCACAGGAGGCAATACCGGAACGAGCACAGGGTCGGGAACAGGCTCTGGTACGGCGGGAGGATCTGGCTCTGTCCCGTCA
>CABRGJ010000197.1 GCA_902470405.1 uncultured Eggerthella sp. | reverse complement strand
TATGTCGCTCATTGTGAACGATGACTCGTTGCGCGTGCTCATTGCTTCAGTGGTCGCGATCGGTCTTGTGCTGCTCATCATGTTCCGAAGCCTTTCGATCCCGCTCATCTTGCTCTTTACGATCGAGCTTTCTATCTGGATCAACCTGGCAATTCCGTACTTCACAGGCGACACCATCCAGTACATCGGGTATCTCATTATCAGTGCCATCATGCTTGGTGCGACGGTGGACTATACCATCATCTTATCGCGTTCCTATCTGGAAAAACGACGCGAGATGTCCAAGCGTCCTGCGCTCATCAAGGCCATTTCGCATAGTGCCATCACCATCCTCACATCCGCCACCATCCTCACGCTTTGCGGTATGTTCATCGGCCTCATCTCGAGTAATGGGGTCATTGCAGGGCTAGGGACGCTGATCGGGCGCGGTGCGTTCATCGCGGCGCTCAATACGTTCCTGCTCTTGCCGATGTTGTTCATCATATTCGACAAGATCATCGAGAGGACAACGCTCGGTGCTCGCTTCTATGAAGGGTGAAGATATGAAGATTCGAAACGTTGCAGTAGCAAGCGCGCTTGCCGTGGCGTTGATAGGGGGAACTGCCGCGCCGCAGTTTGCCATGTTCACACCCGTGTATGCAGAAGAGGCATCCGTAACGAATGCTCGGATCGAGAGCGATGTCATCGAGGGTAGCGCAGAGAAGGAAGAGGTCATTTATGCAAGCATGACGGCGACGGGCGCGGTGAAGAGCCTCTACGTCGTCAACGAGATCTTTTCCGACACTCCAGCTCTTGTGCGTGATTTCGGTGCATATATCGAAACGATCAACCTGACCGATGAAGCAGAGCTGGGACTCGAAGCTGATAGTGTGGTGTGTGCTATCGAAGAAGAATCGTTTACTTATCAGGGCAATCTCGCTTCAACTGACCTGCCATGGAACGTCAGCATCGTCTATGAGCTGGACGGTCAGCGCATCGCTCCCGAAGAGCTAGCGGGCAAGTCAGGATCGTTGCGCATCCTCATCGAGACCGATCGTAATGATGCGCTCGATCAGGGATATTTTGAAAATTACATGCTGCAGGTTACATGTGCGCTCCCTATCGATCACGCAACACATGTCGCAACCGAAGAAGGCGCCATCGCGCTGGCAGGCTCCGATACGTCGGTAACCTTCACGGGCATGCCAGGTAAGGACGGTTCCTTCTCGCTTACGGCCCAGGTCAAGGATTTCGAGATGGAGGGCATCAGCATCGCTGCCATTCCGTTTTCCATGGCGCTCGATATGCCCGATTCCTCTGCGCTTGTCGCGCAATTCGATGAACTGATCGCAGGTACGGAGAAGCTTAAGAGCGGCGCGAACGATCTTGAGGCGGGTGCAAGTGCGCTTTCAGGTGGTGTGAAGGAGTTCGGCAAAGGCACGTCGCAGCTAAGGGATGGCGCTGAAGAGCTCTCGAGTGGAGTGGCAGCATACGTGGCAGGTGTTGTGCAGGTGAGTCAGGGTCTCGCTCAGGCAACTGAAGGATCGAAAGTGTTCGCTGCGAAACTCCAAGAACTTGCTGCTGCAAGCGCTGGCATCACACAGTCGCTCACACAGACTGAGTCCCAGATCCAAGATCTCGTCGCGCAGATCCATACAAGCGGACTTTCGGATGCTGAGAAGGCTGCGCTCATCCAGCAGATCGCAGGCATGTCAACTCAGCTTGCGGGTTTGAAGCAGTATGTTGAAGGGGTCGAGCAGTTGCCGAGCGGTTATACTCAGATCGATGGGGCGCTCGATCAGCTGTCTGCGGGATTCGGAGAGCTTTCTGCGAAGGGCGATGAACTTACCGCTGGTTCGAAGGAGCTCGATGCCGGCGTGAGCGAGCTGGCTGGCTCGACAGGGAGCCTGACGCAGGGAGTTGATCGACTTGCAGATGGCACGTCAGCACTTGCTGAAGGCACTGACAAGCTGCATGAAGAGAGCCAGCGCATCCCCGAAAAGGTTCGCTCAGAGATCGATGCGCTCATGTCCGATTATGACAAGAGCGATTTCATCCCGCGAAGCTTCGTTGATGAGCGCAATACGAACGTGAAGTTGGTTCAGTTCGTCATGACCACTGAAGCCATTCACGTGCTTGATCCGGAGCCTGAAGAGGTAGAAGAGGAAGACGAAACATTGCTATCTCGTTTCTTCGCCTTATTCTCCTAAGCGCACGCACGACCAGAGAGTAAGATAGAGCGAGTTAACCGTCTGTTACAACTTGGAGAAAGGGACCTCATGTCGCTTCCAGCACCAAAGCATGATGCAGAACCCGACAATCTCACCACGATGGAGCTTGGCGCTTGCCTGCCGCTCACGGCGCAGGTCGTCGACGGGCACCTTCATATTGGTGGAGTTGATGTGGTCGATATCGCTAAAGAGTTCGGTACAGCGCTCTATGTGTATGATCAGGCAGATCTGGAGAATCGCATGGAAACGTATCGCGATGCATTCGCCTCGCGCTATCCGAATTCCGATGTTATCTATGCATCAAAGGCGTTCTTGAATAAAGCGGTTTGCCGGCTTGTTGCGCAGCATGGTCTGTGCCTGGACGTGTCGGGTGGCGGTGAACTGGCGCTTGCGCAAGCGGTCGATTTCCCGATGGAGCGTGTCTTCGTGCACGGCAACAACAAGACTCCGCAAGAATTGCGAGAGGCTATCTCTGCCGGCGTAGGACGCATCGTGGTCGATTCGCGCATCGAAGCCTATCGCGTATCTGAGATTGCGGCGGAAATGGGCAAGACACAAG
>CABRGJ010000196.1 GCA_902470405.1 uncultured Eggerthella sp. | reverse complement strand
ACATTTTGGTGGGCCCACCCGGATTCGAACCGAGAACCAAAGGATTATGAGTCCCCTGCTCCACCGTTGAGCTATGGGCCCGCGTGCGTCTAGTTATTCTAGCGTATTTTCCTGATGAGCAGCAAAATACTCTACAAGCGCACATGCCCATCGAGCGTTGGTCGCAGTCCTCTGCGTATGCCCTTCAAGCGTTAGATATCACTTGCCACGAAGGTCGAAGCTTTCTTAGCCTTGAGAGCACGCCGACCCTTTATAGTCCTTTACCTGCTTCTTGCACGATCGTATCGACCGTAGCGCCATTGCCATCCTCCGCTTGATAGCGCGCAACATCAAATCCATAGTCGATCGGCTCCGCCTCATCGAGCGTAACCTCTTCTGTGTCATTCGAAAGCTCTTCGGCATCGAAATCGCTGATGCGCCCAGTATTCGGAATAGCATCGTCAGTCATATCACGACCGAATCCGTCCTCAACATGGAGTCCCTCTTCGGGCATATCGAGCCCTGTTGCATCGCGAACGATATCCTCAAGCTGCGACACGGTATAACCGCCAACAGGAATACCTTCGAATCCTTTATTATCATGAAACCCGCGGTAGGCGTCTTCCATGTCACTATCGAAGCTATCGGGGTCCATGATATCGTCATCGAGCAAGGACTGCATATCTTCGATCTCAGTCTCTTGATCGGCCTGTTCGGCTTCTGTTACAAAACCATCTTCCATAGCCTCAAGACCTGCATCTAACTTCATAGCGATCCCCCTCCTCGCAGTGGATTCGTTTCTTGAGTTCATTGTAGCTTTCCTGCATTTGAGCACCTTGCAGGGTGTGATTTTGACACGCGCCTGTTTCCAATCGGAAAAACACAACTCGCGCGTAACATGCATGCCGTAATCGGTTTATAATGAAGCCTTGAAAAAGAAATACTGGCACTCTTGCGGCCTGCTTTCTACTCGATTCAAGAATGCAGCAGGACCAAGGAATCTCGCACGCAGAAGGAGCGAACATGGGAAAACGCACCGATATTCATAAGGTTCTGATCATTGGCTCTGGACCTATTATCATCGGGCAAGCATGCGAATTCGACTATTCAGGCACTCAGGCCTGCAAAGCGCTTCGAGCGCTCGGATATGAGATCGTGCTAGTGAATTCTAATCCAGCAACCATCATGACCGACCCAGGCACGGCTGATGTTACCTACATCGAGCCGCTGAACTGCGAACGTCTTGAGCAGATCATCGCTAAAGAATGCCCTGATGCGCTCTTGCCCAACCTGGGCGGTCAATCCGCATTGAACCTATGCGCAGAGCTAGCAAACAAGGGCATCCTCGACAAATATGGCGTCAAAGTGATCGGTGTTCAGGTCGATGCGATCGAGCGTGGCGAAGACCGCAACGAGTTCAAGAAGACCATGGAATCACTCGGCATCGAGATGGCGCGTTCTGAAGTGGCCTACACCGTAGAAGGAGCAGTTGAGATCGCAGATCGCCTGGGATACCCTTGCGTCCTGCGTCCTGCTTACACCATGGGCGGCACAGGCGGCGGTATCGTCTACAACATCGACGAGCTACGTACTGTGGTCGCACGCGGCCTTCAGGCATCTCCTGTGAATGAAGTCTTGGTCGAAGAGTCCGTCATCGGCTGGGAAGAGCTCGAATATGAGGTCGTTCGCGACTCAAAGGGCAACATGATCACCATCTGCACCATCGAGAATATCGACCCGATGGGCGTCCATACGGGCGATTCGTTTTGTGCAGCACCTATGCAGACCATTTCCGAAGAGGTCATCAAGCGTCTCGAAGAGAAGTCGCATCGCATCGTCGAAGCCGTTCAAGTAGTTGGCGGTACGAATGTGCAGTGGGCACACGACCCCGTATCCGATCGAGACATCATCATCGAGATCAACCCACGCACTTCGCGCTCTTCAGCACTCGCCTCAAAAGCAACGGGCTTTCCCATCGCACTCATCTCAGCGATGCTCGCTTCTGGTCTCAACCTGGACGAGATTCCCTGCGGCAAGCACGGCACGCTCGACAAGTACGTCGCAGGCGGCGACTATGTTGTCCTAAAGTTCGCACGCTGGGCATTCGAGAAGTTCAAGGGCGTGAAGGACGAACTGGGCACCCAAATGCGTGCAGTTGGGGAGGTCATGAGCATCGGCAAGACCTACAAGGAAGCCTTCCAGAAAGCGATCCGCTCGCTCGAACAGGGCTGCTACGGCCTTGGTTTCGTGGGCGACTTCCATGAGCAGAGCAAAGATGAGCTGCTGCGCCAGATCAGCACACCTTCATCGAAGCGCCAATTCATCATGTATGAAGCATTCCGTAAAGGCGCCACCATCGACGAAGTACACGAGCGCACAAAGATCAAGACCTACTTCCTCGAACAAATGCTCGAGCTGGTCGAAGAAGAGAACAGGATCATCGCCTACGCGAACGAGAACCCTGACAAGTTACTTCCTGCAGACATGCTAGAACAAGCCAAGAAAGATGGCTTCGCCGATCGCTACCTCTCGATGATCATGGATATTCCTGAGAAGGACATCCGTGAACAGCGCATCGGTCTTGGCATCACTGAAGCCTGGGAAGGCGTGCATGTAAGCTCGACAGAAGACTCCGCTTACTATTATTCGACCTACAATGCTCCTGATCGTTCCACTACCACCGACGCACCGAAGGTCATGATCCTAGGCGGTGGCCCAAATCGCATTGGCCAAGGCATCGAATTTGACTACTGTTGCGTACATGCCTCTATCGCGCTGCGCAAGCTGGGCTTCGAGA
>CABRGJ010000195.1 GCA_902470405.1 uncultured Eggerthella sp. | reverse complement strand
TTGGTGGCGGGGATATGCCGGTGGTCATCTCGATGCTCAATTCGTACTCTGGATGGGCAGCGGCTATGGCTGGTTTTACGCTCGGCAACGATCTGCTCATCATCGCTGGTGCGCTTGTAGGCTCATCGGGTGCTTATCTTTCTTACATCATGTGCAAAGGCATGAATCGTTCGTTCGCTTCGGTCATCCTCGGTGGTTTTGGCAGCGATGGCGCTGCCACTTCGTCGTCCCAGATGTCGACGGGCTTGGAGGGATCTCGTGTTCATACGGAGGTGTCTCCCGAACAGGTGGCAGAGCTGCTGAAGAATGCGAAGAGCGTTGTTGTTTCACCTGGCTATGGCATGGCGGTCGCTCAGGCTCAATTCCCTGTAGCCGAGCTCGCTCGCAAGCTCATCGACCATGGTGTCGATGTGAAGTTCGCTATTCATCCTGTGGCAGGACGCATGCCAGGACATATGAACGTGCTCTTGGCAGAAGCAAAGGTGCCCTACGACCATGTCTATGAGATGGATGAGGTGAACGACGATTTTAGCGATGTCGATGTGGTGTTGGTCATCGGAGCCAACGACACGGTCAATCCTTCGGCTGAGACCGACCAGAATTCGCCAATTGCGGGCATGCCTGTTATGCGTGTATGGGATGCGGGGAAGGTCATCGTGTCAAAGCGCTCGATCGGCAATGCGGGGTATGCTGGTGTGGAGAATCCGCTGTTCTACAACGACAACACCGATATGCTCTTGGGGGATGCAAAAGATTCGGTCGAAGCTGTCATAAAAGCCCTCGGCTCATTCTGAAGTAGTTCGCATACCGCAAAAAAGCCCCGAACACATCGGGGCTTTTTCGATTGCTCATGATCGAGAGAGCTATTTCTCATCGCCGCCATTGGCGATGATGCGCGCCAGGTCGTACAGTGCGCCATGATGCTTGTGTTCGTGCTTGTGCTTGTCCGGGTCGTAATGCGGGCATTTCCCGGTATGGTACTCTGGCACCGCAAGCGTCTCAAACGATACGCCTTGGTGGTGATGGGCTTCTTCGTGTTGCTTCTCGTGAAACTCGCCATCCACATCGACCTTGCCAGTGCGCACTTCAGGCACTGCAACGTTATGTGTGTGGGCAGCAAGTGGCGCATCAGCTGATACAGATGATTCCGCTGACAGCGGTTCGGGTGATTCGGCTTGCTTCTTCTTTTTGTGCAAATGCATGAGTCGGACCATCCTCTACAGCAGATTGATGAAGAACGTAATGCTCAAACTGTTGACGAAGTCGGCATACATACTACCGATTAGCGGGATCAATAAGAAGGCCTTAACAGAAGGTCCATATTTATCGGTCAAAACTTGCATGTTCGCCATAGCATTTGGCGTTGCGCCCATGCCGAAACCGCAGCTGCCCGCGGTGAGCACAGCCGCGTCGTAATCGCGACCCATCACGTTGAAGACGACAAAGCGTGCGTAGAGGACCATGAAGATGACCTGACAGGTGAGCAGGATGATCATCGGCAGTGCAAGATCTGCGAGCTGCCATAGCTTCAGCGTGATCATTGCGATGCCAAGGAAGAGGGAAAGGCAGATGCCGCCGAGGTCGTTGATCTCGCCGATGTGGATCTCGATCTTGCCCGTGTATTCAGCGATGTTGCGCATGACCGCAGCGATGATCATCGCACCGATATAGATCGGGAAGGTCATTCCAGTCAGCGAGAGCAGATAGGAAACGAGCGTACCTAAGCCCATTGCGATAGCAAGCTGGTAGGCTGCAGGTGCGTATTGTGAAATGGAACGATGATGCTTCTCTTCTTCTTCGACAAGTGCGCTATCGTCAACAGGAACGCGGGTCTTGAGCAGATCCTTCTTCTTGATGAGACGATTGCCGATCGGGCCGCCGACCAGCGAACCTGCTACCAGTCCGAAGGTTGCAGCCGCGGTCGCCACCGTGGTTGCACCAGTGATGCCGAGGTCCTCAAGAACAGGGCCAAATGCGCCTGCAGTACCATGACCGCCGACCATCGAGATGGAGCCTGTTGCAAGACCGATCATCGGATCGATGCCGAGCATGGTTGCAACGCCTACGGCCAAGAAATCTTGTGCTTCGATCAGGAAAAGAACAACGAATAAAAGGATAATCAGCGCTTTTCCGCCGCTCTTGAGCACTTTGATGTTGGCTTGGAAGCCAACAGACGTGAAGAAGATAACCATGCAGACATTCTTGAGCGTGTCGTCCCATGCGAAGTCTATGACGTTGGTGACATAGAGTACGCAGGTGATGATCGAGAACAGCAGACCACCAACGACAGGGGAAGGGATACAAAGACGGTCAAGGATCTTGATCTTCGTCTTAAGCCAAGCACCGATAAGCAGTGCAACAACTGCGACCGCAAGGGTCTGATACATATCCAATGAAACTTCAGCCATATGCGGCTCCTACACTTTCGTTTTCGTCGATCAATCGTCTTGGCTTGCGCTCACTGCGCTGCCTTCGTCTTCTTCGCTCATCACACTGACCGTGATGTTGTTATCGCCATAGAAGTTCGCAGCTCCTTGGTGGAATGCGATCGGGATACCGCTGGTCGCTTCATCGATCTGCGGCTGCATCGGGCTATTCAGCTTCTCGGCGAAGGGGATCGTGCCATCGAAGAGCACTTTCATGACGCTTTCGATCTGCGCGGCAGGAATATCATTGCGTGCAACGAGCACTGCGCGAACGCCGACCGTGTCAACTGCCGTAGTCTGACCCTCATAGGTATTGGCAGGGATGGTGCACGCGACATAATAGCTATCACGCTTA
>CABRGJ010000194.1 GCA_902470405.1 uncultured Eggerthella sp. | reverse complement strand
AAGCTGAACGCCTCGAATCGCTCATTGAAGAATTCTTCGAGATCACACGCTATAACCTCGATGCGATCATGCTTGAGCGCGAGAATGTCGATATATCCTTATTCCTTGACCAGGTCGCCGATGAATTCGGCATCTCCGCGCAGGAGCGCGATATCACCATCACCACACGAGCACCTGAAGGAGAGAACGCCTTCATCGACGCTTCGAAGAATGCGATCGCATATGCCGATCAAGGAACAGAAGTGGTCGTATGTGCCACGATAAGCGATAGAGAACTCATGCTCTCGACCACGAACAGGGGCCGTGAGATATCAGCTGTGCATTTGGAGGCGATATTCGAGCGCTTCTATCGTGAAGACTCCTCACGCGGGCAGGGAGCAAACGCCGGATTGGGGCTTGCGATCGCGCGCGAGATCGTTGACGCGCATGCGGGAACCATCAGCGCAGAGAGCAGCGATGGCCTGACCACGTTCACGATCCGCCTGCCTCGCTAATCGCTTCCCGAACGGTGTACTTACGTCAGGAAATCATACAGTTCGGGAAAATGTGGCACCACATAGGCTAATACGCAAACGACCAGGAAGAACACCACCACGAACACGAACCAGCCATTTGCTGTGCGTGCCTTGATGAGCGAAAAGGCTTTCTGGATGAAGGGAAACACCACGAACACATAGAAGGCTGAGCCCAATCCAAGGATGACATCATTCACGAGCCATGCCTGACCGAAGATGTTGAACGGAAGGATCGAATTATCCCAGAACGGATATTTCCCCGTTGCATCGGGCTGATTGATAAGCAGCCCCATCACCAGCTCGAGCACCGCGCATGCTGCTACTGCGATGACGAAGAACTGGATGATAGCCCCCATCAGTGTCTTGCGTTGCTCCATGATATGGATCTTCAGCGGAAAGAGCGTGAGCGTGATGATGACCGTTCCGAATCCATAGACCCAATAGGGAACCCAGAGTGGATCGGTCCACACATCGTAATCGTCCGCCACGACATGAAACGCCCAGTCCATGAACATGCAATACGGTATCTCGAGCCAGTGCCCTACGAGCGAGAAAACACAAAAACAGATGATGATACCGCGCCAGAAGAACCACGTTTTCGGCGCGAAGTATTTGACCTCGTCCTCTTCTTTGAGCAGAAATGCCTTTGGCTCGGTCATTGCAACCACTGCTGCCAAAGATCGAGCTCACGTTGAGCTTGCGCATACCCGGCTTCGTAGGATGCCTGCAGAAGATCGAAATCGGTCGTGCGGTTCGTCACGTTCATCTCATCAGGATAGAAAACGTAAGCCGCACCCGAAGCCTCGAGCTTCGCGATCTGGTCGCAGAGTTCGTTATAGTAGTGCGGGCGCTCGATCGTTTGCCGCCACACATAGGGGTGCTTGCGAAATGCTGCTTTGAACATCGCCTGCGTTCCCTTGCCTATCGGGGCTTTACGATACTCTCGTGGCTGGGTGCGAACGATGAAGAAGCGCTCGTAACCATCACGAATAGCGGTGTCGAGCGGAATGCCCCAATTCGTACCAAGACCACCATCCATATACGTGCGATCTTCGATGATGGTAGGAGGCATGAAGATGGGCATGGTGGAGCTGGCTCGCACGCGCAACATCATGTCGCGCAAGGTAGGCATGTCCTCTTTCGTCCAGGTTACTGTCTCGCCGCTTTCCCAATCGAACGCCTCGATGTGCACGTTCGCAGGATTCTCGATGAACGTATCCCAATCGAATTCGAAGAGCTCACCCGTTCCAGCAAGATCTTCGGCGATCCCTTCATATAGATAATGCGCGTTGAAATAACCGTTCCCGCGCAAAAAACTCTTCACTCCCCCGTAGTGAGGGTCACGCAATAGATCGACGAACGATGCTTTTGTGCGCGGGATATCACGCGAAACGTAATTGACTGAATGGCTTGCGCCTGCTGAAATACCGTAGACATCTTTGAAGTTGATACAATTCTCGAGCAAAGTGACAATAGCGCCAGCAGTATAGCTCGCACGCATACCACCGCCCTCGATAACAAGAGCGACATCATCCACGTTGATCGAGAGATCTTCATAGTACTGGTTATAGGTATTCGTTGTCGTTTCAGTCTGAGTCATACGTCTATTCTAAACCCGCATCCGCCAATACGTGCATTCGTTCGAAAGCTGTTTAAAAGAAAAGACCAGAAGCACGCAGCCCCTGGTCTTGCAACTAATGGTGGACGCTACTGGGTTTGAACCAGCGACCCCCGCCGTGTGAAGGCGATGCTCTCCCGCTGAGCTAAGCGTCCTTAAGCGTTGACTATTCTAGCATGATTCGCGCTCATCGGCAGGAAATTCTCAGAGCAACTACGCTTCGATGAATTTCGGTGGTAGTTTGCGCGTAGGGTCAAGATCGTCGATAGCAGCACTGATGGGCTGCAAGCTGGGCGAGATGAACATCTTAGAGGTAGACATGCCCAGCAAACGCCCTTTTTCGTCGAACATCTGCGCGTCACAGATGCAGATCGATCCCCCACGCTTCACCACGTGACCCTCGCAACGCACGTGCGTGCCTTCTTGCACTGCACGTGTAAGATTCGCTGTCTGGTCGAGCGTGATAAAACCTGCATCTTCGGGCATCTCCGCATAGAGCGCCCAATACGCAGCCGTATCCATGATCGATTCGTATACACCCCCGTGCATACCACCGAAGCAATTCATATGCTTACGCTCGATATCGGCCTCACAGATGCACAGACCTTCGTCGAGCACCTTGATGTCGATATTGAGCAACTGAAAATA
>CABRGJ010000193.1 GCA_902470405.1 uncultured Eggerthella sp. | reverse complement strand
AGGATGACCTACCGGATCGGCCACGTTCGCCTCGAACGCGATGGCCGTGGGAAGCTTACGCTTGTATACACCCTGCTCCAAAATACCTTCCCAGCTGGGAAGTTCAGGATCGGCCGCCGCGCCCGCTTTGTAGAGCTCTTCGATCCATTCATCCTGGGTCTTGCCCAGCGTGAACTTGTCGCGCACGCCCAACTTCTCAGCGATGTCGGCATGCACATCGTAGATCGGTCGACACTCGAAGGGTGGCTCCTGTGCAGGACCGCCAACGGTAACGCCCCAGTAGTATTCGGAGTAACCATTAGTGGACATATTGAGCTGCTCGGCACGCATTGCATCCGGAAGCAAGATGTCGACATACTTCATCGAGTCGGTCATGAAGGTATCGCAGCCAACGATGAATTCGCACTTGGACTCATCGGAGAGCACTTCATAGACTCGATTGATATCGCCATGTTGATTGGTAATGCAGTTTCCGGCATAATTCCACAGCATCTTGATGCCATTCTTCGGCGCTTCGATCTTCGCCGCAGCGGCTGCCATCTCCGGATTCTGTGCACCCATGAACAGTGCGATCTCATCTGTGGCATCCAATTCCTTTTGGAAATCGGAACCTTCATCGATCGCCTTGAGCCATGAATAGCACGAGATCTTGGCGTTGACCATGTTCATCGGTGCGCCATTGGGATCCTCATCAGAAGCAGGCAGGCTGCCTACCGGAGCTCCTGGAGGCTCCGCCTCACGCATACCGGAGTTCGTACCTGGCTTGCCAAGGTTGCCCGTAAGAAGCGCGAGCATGCAGACCGCGCGCGTAGCGGACTCGCCATTGGAGTGACGCTGAAGGCCCCAACCCTGAACGACGAAAACCGCTTTGGCATTATGGATCTTCGCTGCCAGTTCACGGATCTTCTCAGCCGGGACGAGCGTGATCTCTGCTGCCCATTCAGGCGTCTTTTCGACCTTGTCATAGCCAAGACCCATGATGTAGTCATGATAGGACTTGTTCTGCCCCTTTGCCGACTCTGGCATAGTCTCTTCATCGTAGCCTTGGCAATACGTATGCAGGAAGTCCAGATCGACCCAATCGTTCGAGATAAGCTCATGCGCGATGCCCGCTACCAGCGCCGCATCCGTACCTGTGCGGATCGGCAGCCATTCGGAGGGGTAGCCCGCAGCGGTCTCGTTCAAACGATAGTCGATATGGATGATCTCGGGGCCAGCCTCGCGCACTGCGTTGTAGTCCCACACCACATTCGCGCCACCCATACGGTTGTCGGCTGGAGAATTGCCGAACATCAAGACCAGGTCAGCGTTCTGCGCCTGATCGACCGAGGATGCCGAAATGTTCTCGTACGGCGAAGTTCCGATGCCATACATGAAGGGCATGACATATTGATGCATGCCTGTCGAATAGTCGCCATACATAGGCAGGTAACCACCGACGCAGTTGAGCAAACGCTCGACGCTGCGTCCTGTCGCGGAATACATACCCGTTGCGTAATTGACGTAGATGGAATCGTTGCCATAGGTATCGATGGTGTAGCGAATCTTATCCGCAATGGTTTGGATCGCTTCATCCCAGCTGATCCGTTCGAACTTCCCTTCACCACGCTTACCTACGCGTTTCATCGGATACTGGAGGCGATCCGGATTGTTGACCCACTGACGCATGACACGACCACGCAAGCACGCACGCGCTTGGAAATCGTTTTCACCCAAATCGTCCGTGGTCATGTATTGGATCTTGCCGTCTTTGGTATGCCAATGGAAAATACAGCGTCCGCCGCAGTTGACGTTACATTGGCTCCAGACAAGCTTTTCTGGCTCATCGGCATGAGCAGGCGTAGCGTTGCCGAAAACAGCTTCCGATGCCGCCATGGTTCCACCCGCAGCGGCCAATGCGCCCAAAGCTCCAGTGGCCTTCACGAACGTACGGCGTGAAACGGCCGGTAGCATATCAGACATAGCTCTCCCCTTTCTTCCCTTGTTCCCAACCGAGCACCCTATCCCCATCGGTGCATCGTTTGGCCTCTTCTCGTTCAAGCTTTCACGATGTTCGCCAGCACGCTTCATGAACATAAGCATGCGTCGAGGCGCATATCGCGGAAGCCCGAAACTCCCTTCTCGCCTTATAAAGGCTATACGATCTTTATTTTACTGCCGCTCACGAACGTGTTCGCAGCTCGCAAAGTAACTATTTACCCACATAAAAACGTTTCATTATTCTATTTTGAGGATAATACAGAGAACAGATGCGCTTTTCCGATGCGAGACGCGTAAACTACAAGAGCTGAAGATTACACGAAGAGCTATTTCGTACGCACGGTTCTTCATCTTTCAAAGCGTGCGCTATCCCTCTTCTTCCGACAGATCCTGGTGATGTCATGCCCTCTCTTCTTGATGCTGCAGATGCCTTCTCGAAACTTGGGAAGAAGTCTCTCGAGATACGAGAAGCTGGGTGCGTACGCGTACGCCATCGTCATGCAAGCTGTCGTGCCTGTACGCGCGTATGCGCACACGATGCGATCAAGTTCGAGGACAACGTTCTTGAAGTCGATATTGCGCTCTGCACCGGATGCGGGGCATGCGCCAGCGCCTGCCCGACCGAAGCGCTTTCACTTGTCGAAGATGCAGGCGCTCTTGTGCGTCATGCAGTCGATAACGCAGAGCCATCCTCTACGATCACACTCTCATGCGAATACGCGCGCAATCAACAAGCAGCGTATCTTACGGACCCGACCGTGAAAAAAATGATCGATCGAGCGATTGCCCTGCCTTGCCTTGCGGCGATCG
>CABRGJ010000192.1 GCA_902470405.1 uncultured Eggerthella sp. | reverse complement strand
GCACAGGGTCGAGCGTCCTTGAGGTCATCAAAGCATTCGAGCAGGCGTGCGGAAAAGAACTTGCCTACAAGATCGTTGATCGTAGACCGGGCGATATCGCCGAGAATTATGCGGCATGCGACAAGGCTGCCGAAGAGCTCGGTTGGGTAGCACAGTATGATCTTGCTCGTATGTGCACAGATGCTTGGAATTGGCAGAGCCAGAATCCGAACGGTTACAACGCGTGATCTTCTTAACATCCCCGAAGAGTGCTTTGGGAATGTGTCGTTCTTGTGTTCGTTAACACTAATTACAGTGAAATTCACACCGCTAGTAAAAATGAGACCATGCGCCTCTCATTTCCAGGCTCATAATACAGACAGCTTTCGAAGCTTCACCACACATCAGCACAGCCGCGCGACGTGATGTTCGTGCGACTCTTTACGAAGAGATAGGAATCAAGCTATGTGTACCAATGGAGTGAATACCGACCAATTCAAGATGATGCTCGAGCAGATGGACGATCAAGTGGCGCTCAATCGTCGCTGGACGCACAAGCTCTATCACAAAGCCGACGATAATGGATATGAGAAGACCGCTGCTGTGCTCAAGGAAGTGCAGGGTCTGATGGATGAAGCACGCGCGCTTTTGACCGATGCTCAAGATGCAGTCGACAAGGATGCGAGCGCTGCACCTGGCGTCACGGTCAACCTCGTTTAATTCGAACGGAGGGGGACTCGATGAGTAGTGATCTGATGCGTTTTTCGGTAGCGATCATCTGGTCGCACGTCGCGGCTTGGCGAAGAATCGTAGCGAGGTCATTCGCGATTTGGTGCGCGATGCACTGGTCGAAGGCGAGTGCGCGACCCCAGGCCGTATCGTGATGGGAACGCTCACGATCGTCTACGACCATCATGCGAGCGACCTGCAGGAGAAGTTGCATTATATCCAGCATCATTATCTTGAACACATCATCACCTCGACCCATGTGCATGTTGACGAGGATAATTGCCTTGAGGTCATCATCCTGAAAGGGGAGACTGGCGAGGTGCAGGATGTGGCAAATCTCATTCTGGGAACCAAAGGCGTAAAGACGGGTCGTTTGGTCATGACCACTACAGGCGCATTCATCTAGGGAACGATCATGGACGAAACGGTACTTCTTGGACATGGAAGCGGTGGATCGATGATGAAGCGCATCATCGATCAGGTCTTCTTCGAGGCATACGCAGGTGAAGAGCTGCTGACAGGAGACGATGCCGCACGTCTTGCAGCCCCTAAAAGCGGACGCATCGCGTTTTCGACCGATAGTTTTGTGGTCACTCCTCAGTTCTTTCCTGGTGGCGATATCGGACGTTTGGCTGTGTGTGGAACCGTGAACGATGTGGCGACCAGTGGAGCGATTCCGCAGTATCTTAGCTGCGGGTTCATCCTTGAAGAGGGTTACCCAATAGAAGATCTCAAGCGTATTTGTGCCAGTATGGCCGAGATGGCTAAAGAGGCGGGCGTACGTATCGTGACAGGCGACACCAAAGTGGTCAACCGCGGCCATGGTGATGGCGTTTTCATCAACACTTCGGGTATCGGGTTCATCCCAGAAGGTATCGAGCTGTCAGGTGCTTATTGCAAGTCGGGCGATAAGATCCTGGTGAGCGGTACGCTCGGCGATCATGGCATCACCATCATGAGTTGCCGCGAAGAGCTTGGTTTCCAAGCTGATCTGCAAACAGATGCTGCGCCGCTCAACCATCTCATCCAAGCGGTGTTGACGGCAGCGCCTGCCACCCGTTGTTTTCGCGATCCAACACGTGGTGGCCTAGCTTCTACCTTGAACGAATTGGCTGATCAATCGCAGGTCGATTTCGTTATCGAGGAAGATGCTGTACCAGTGAAAGATGTTGTGCGCGGTGCCTGTGAGATGCTTGGTTATGACATCTTCCAAGTAGCCAACGAAGGTAAGATGGTCTGTGTGGTCCCAGCCGATCAGGCCGATGCGGCGCTTGGAGCAATGAGGGCGAATAAGTATGGAAAAGACGCGGCCATCATCGGCGACGTGGTCGAAAAGCCTGGGAATCGCGACGCGCGCGTATCGCTCCATACCAGTTTCGGTTCTTTGCGCATCATGGATATGTTGGTAGGTGAACAGCTTCCGCGCATTTGCTAATTGTGCAGGCGCTCAATCACGTCCTTGCGAATCTTCTCTTACATCGAACTCCCTGCTGCCCTGGCGGGGAGTTTTCATATTCACGGGTGTAACAGTTAGTTGACTTTCTCGTTGAACTCGCTGTTTGATGCGGCATAACTACGATAATGAACTCGTAGAGGATATTGGAGTGAGAAAGGAAGAACGATGGCACGCATAGACGCATTTGGCATGCCTAGTGCAGAGCTTATTACCAGCATAGAAGCGATCGTAGGCACGGGCGATAAAGATATCATCGTAACAACGGACAGCAAAGACACGTTGGAAGACCTTACCAGTTATGCGAATGATTCGAACAGCTACATGGAAGTGCATGATATCGATAGTGGTTGGGAAGTACATCTTGGCATCGGTCAGGTAAGCACTACTCCTGAGCCTCATTCAAGCGTTTCTTCTGTTCCTGAAGACGCTGTTTAGGTCCGCAAAAGAGAAAACCGCTTACAGAAAGAATGAGTAAGCGGGTTGCATCGATGGCTATCCATGGTATTTTCCTACAGAGGGGTTTTCGCCCCGAGCTAGTTTTTAACTAAAACCGAGGAGAAGAGGTACACGATGGCACATCCAGTTATTCTGGAAGAAGAATGTATTGGCTGCGGCATTTGCGTTGACG
>CABRGJ010000191.1 GCA_902470405.1 uncultured Eggerthella sp. | reverse complement strand
AGGATGGGGTGTTGGTCGGTTCGCTCTCGCGTGCTGATGTCATCCGTTCGACCATGGCAAATATCGTCACCATCAAGGCAATGGCGGAAAGGGATAACGGGCGCAAAACGCCCCTTGAATAATCCAACAAAACACGAGAGCTCTTCATGATCGACCTAGAAACCCATCTTGCAGGCAATGTCGGCAGGGTGGGTTTCTTGTTTTAGTCTCCGCTCGCCCATCCTTGTTGCAGAGTGCGTGACCTTTGCTTTTACTATTGAGATTGTCAGGTATCGTTTCTGAGAGACGATTAGCTCAGTATCATTGAGAAAGATCGCGCAGAAGAAAGGAGGCGTTATGATCGTGCCAGAGCTCCAAGGACAAGATGAGCAGAATACGCTCTCTTTGCCCGAGGAAGGCACAGAGGGCGCCTCGAGCCTCTTTTCGGTCAGTACGGTTCCCGATCCAGATTCTGAACGACCGCTCATCATCGCGCTCTATTCTTCGGTGGGGTCGGGTCATAGAAGCGCGGCCGCTTCAGCTGCTGATGCTTTTGCGCAATTGAGGGGCAAGCACCCGCGCATTCCAGAAAACGCAGAGATCGAACTGCTCGATATCCTCGACTTTGGTCGCATGAAGTTCGACGGCGAGAAGACGACCACGCTCTTTACGGGTCCGACGCGCTATATCTATGATATTACCTGGTATTACGTGCTTACTGGACGCATCCTGTGGGGTGGCGGCAGCGCATGGTCGTATTTCATGTATGCGCCCTTTACCCGCTATGTACGCAAACGCAAGCCGATGGCTATTGTGGCGACGCATATCGTTGCGGCTAACGCGGCAGTAGCAGCGCGCATGATCACCAAGCAAGAGTTTCCCGTTGTGTGCGTGCCGACTGATTATGGCGTCGAAGGTTTCTGGCCTCATCGCTACAGCGACCTGTTCTGTGTTGCGGATGATCTCATGAAAGAAGAGCTCTATCCGCGTAAGGTCAAGCCTGAAGATATCGTGGTAACAGGTATTCCGGTCAAGCCGAGCTTCGATCGAGAATATGATCGAGATGAAGTGCTGAAGAAGTACGGACTGCCTATCGATAAGACCAACGTGCTCGTCATCGCAGGAGCGCGTCTGCGACAGCCCTATGTGCTCTTTCGTGAGGTCATGGACGAGATCATGGCCGAGCTCCCGCAGTTCGAGGACATGCATTTCTCCTTTTTGTCGGGCAGCGATGAAGAATACGCCGATCATCTGCGCGAAGAGTGCATGCAGAACCACCTCGACAACGTATCGGTGTTCAACTACGTCGAGAACATCTCCGAGCTCATGAATGCATGCGATCTTGCCATTGCGAAGTCGGGCGGTCTTGCGGTTACCGAGTGCTTGTGTGCACGCTTGCCGCTCATCATCGTGGGCCGTTCGTTCGGTCAGGAACGCGCGAATACCACTACGGTCACGCGTGCCGGTGCTGCTCGTCAAGTGCTCAGCGCCTCCGAGCTTCTTGAGGAGATGAGGCGTCTGCAGGCTCACCCAGAAGAGCTGCAGCGCATGATCGAGGGAGGCAAGAACCTGCGTAAGCCTGATTCCGCGCGCAGTGTCGCATTGGCTACGCTCGACAAGATCGGCAAGGTGAAACGCCTGCATAACATCTTCGTCTTTTTCTATTGGGGAGGGAAACCGCTTCGCATCCGCTAAGATAGGTACAGCAGATCGAAAACAGGACATTCCGAAGGGAGCTTCGATGGAGGCATATAAGCAGGAATTCATTGAATTCATGGTAGAGAGCGATGTGCTCAAGTTCGGCGAATTCACGCTCAAGAGTGGTCGCAAGTCTCCCTTCTTCATGAACGCGGGTGCCTATGTGACGGGCGATCAGCTCCATCGCCTTGGCCTCTACTATGCGTGCGCCATCAACGAGAACTTCGGGCTCGATTTCGATGTGGTATTCGGTCCAGCGTATAAGGGCATCCCGCTGTCGGTCGTCACGGCCATGGCCATCAACGAGTTGTATGGCAAGCAAGTACGCTACTGCTCGAATCGCAAAGAAGCGAAGGATCATGGCGATACGGGCATCTTGCTCGGTAGCGATCTTAAGGACGGCGATCGTGTGTTGATGGTGGAAGATGTTACCACTTCGGGCAAGTCGATCGAAGAGACTTATCCCATCATCACGGGCCAGGCAGATGTTGAGGTGGTCGGTCTTATGGTCTCGCTCAATCGTCAAGAAGTGGGTAAGGATGGTTCGAAATGCGCGCTCGACGAAGTCTCCGAGCGCTATGGATTCCCAACGGCTGCCATCGTTACGATGGATGAAGTGGTCGAATATCTTTTCGACAAGGAAGTGCAAGGTAAGGTCATCATCGACGATGCGCTAAAGGCTGCGATCGACCAATACTACGCTCAATATGGTGCGAAGGCATAGGCTGGGAAACGTTGAGATGAAACGATCAGGGGGCTCGTGCGATAGCGCGAGCCCCCTGTTTTGAAGTGAAGTAAGCTTGAGCAGAAGGAATTTACCCCGACTTAATCAGGGCGCCCGATGCCACCCATATTCTCAAAGCGAGCCTGAAGAACTTCATTAGGGTAATAGGTATCGAGCAGCTGCTCGATGGGTGTTGTAGCCATGACGCCATGCGTGCGCGCATCGGCCCGCAGCATAACCGCAATGGTCATGCAGGCGTCGCAGATCATGAACGCGAAGAGCGCCCAGGTGATGATGCGATAAGCGATCCCCGTGGTATTTATGCGCGCAAGCGTTCTCTTCACGAGTGGCCAGCCAAGCTTCACCCAGGCAAGGCCCAGCAATCCCCAGATG
>CABRGJ010000190.1 GCA_902470405.1 uncultured Eggerthella sp. | reverse complement strand
ACCAAGGATGAGCAACAGCATCATCTGCTCGAGCATCGTATTGATGTTTTCCAGTTCGCCGCCGTAGTAGATCTGATAATTGTCAGGCACCTCGTATGCATCGAGCTTCTGGGTCAGTTCGCGCGAAAGCAGCGCATTATTGAAGCTATCTTCTATCTCTGCGGTCACGGTCATGGTCTTATCGGAATTTAGATGAACGATGGAATTCGATGCAAGCCCTTCTTCGATCGTTGCCACATCACCGATCTTCACCTCGACCGACTCGCCTTGCTGGCTGGTCATGGTAATGGTGGTATCAAGAATATCCTCACGCGTAGGCACATGAGTTTCGTCGATGATCTCAACCTGCATCTGATGCCCGTCAACAGTAAGCTTGCTCGATGTGGTCGAGGTGTTCAGCATGCCAGAGAGCTGTTGATAGAGCTGTGCGACCGTGAAGCCCTTCTTCGTGAGCGCATCTTCATCGATGATCAGGTGAACTTCCTTGTCAGCCTCTTCCATACCGTTCTCGATCTCGGTATAGCCCTCCACCTCATCGACCATCTTCATGACATCTTCGCTGATCTCGATCAATTTCTCCTGATCAGGACCAGAGATGGTGATGGAAAGACCACTACCCATCATCGAACTCATGGCCTCTGAAGAGGAAGCGTCGGTCACCACCTCGCAATCGAGCCCTGCAGTCTTCTCCGCAAGTTCATCCCCAATGTCGAGAACCTGCTGTTCGGTCGTGACCGAGTCATCCATTTGAAGATAGAACGCGAACATCTTGTAATTCTCACCGGCCGCCGAAGAAGCAGCGCTCGAGACCATGGACATGCTCGATGTGCCGTCGATAGCAGCAACGTTACCCACGCCATCAATGCTCGTAGCAGCATTCATGACCTCGTCCGCCATAGCGAACGCATCTTCTTTCTCAACATCCTCAGGCATCGTGACCATAACTGACATGTTCTTTCCTGTCATAGTGGGCACCATGGTCACACCCATGTTGAGTACGCCGCCGATCGCCACCACCAACAACACGACCGAAACGCCAAGCGGGATGATCTTGTGACGCAAGAAGAAATTGAGCGAGCGCGCATAAGCATCTTGCAAACGCTCGAACCACTTATTGCGACGGGGAACGTAATTCTTGAACACGAAGCGCGAGAGGCTCGGCACGAGCGTAAGCGCGACCACAAGCGATGCGCAAAGCACATAGGCGATGGTGAGCGCAAAGGGCAACATCATCTGATTGACGATGCCCGTAGTGAATACGATCGGCAGAAACACGCAGATGGTGGTGAGCGTAGAAGCGATGACGGCACCTGTTATCTGCTTGGCGCCCTGTACTGCTGCGCGTTGTGCGGAAATACCACGGCCACGCAGACGATAGATGTTCTCCAACACGATGATGGAATTATCGACGAGCATACCGATGGCAAGCGCGATACCTCCCAATGACATAATGTTGAGCGAAATGCCCGAGAAATACATGAGCAAGAGCGCCACCAATACCGAGAACGGAATGGAGAAGGCAACGATGAGCGTTGGCTTCCAATCGCGCAAGAAAAGAGCAAGAACAACGATAGCAAGCAGCGCGCCCAGCAAAAGCGATTGCAGGATCGAATTGATGTAGAGCGAAATATAGGAACCCTGATCGCTCACAACATCGAGCGACAAGCCTGGGTGATCTTCGCGAAGTTCAGCGACCTTCGCGATACAAGCATTTGAGATGTCACTCGTGCTTGCGGTCGAGTTCTTATAAACAGTAAGGCAGATGCCCTCCGTGCCATTGAGCTTCATGTAGGCATCGCCAACATTGTCGACCACGGTGACATCGGCAACATCCGAAAGACGAATCTCTCCGACTCCCTCAAGATCGACAAGCATGAGATTCTTCAGGTCTTCAACGCTCTCGATATTCGTGCCTACTTGTAAAAGCCATTGTTCATCATCTTCTGAATTGCCAAGATAACCTGCTGGCATTGAGAAATCCTGCGCCTTGATGAGACTTGCGAGCGTGGTCTTATCGACGAGCGCATCAATATTGGCTGACGAGATGGCTTTGTCGCGCGCATCTTCATATTGTGCCTGCGCCTCATCAAGTTGTCCCTTGTTCTGTTCGAGCGCACTGAGCGCACTCGAGAGCTGAGCTGCGCCACTTCCGAACTGGCTCGCCGCACTGAGGCCGCCTGCTTCAGCTACGGCCAGCTGATTCTGATAAGCAGAAAGTTCTTCTGTCGCTTTTGTCAGTTGTTCTTGCAGTGCTGCGATCTGCTGATTGATAGCAGGCTTCATCGCTTCGGGCGTTTGTACCAGCTGTGCCTGCAACGCTTGGATCTGCGCAGTGAGCGCAGCAACCTGGGCCGTTCCAGCTGAGACCCCAGCAGTGAGCCCCGATATAGCCTGACCAAGCTCATCGGTCGTGGACTTCTCTTGTTCAGAGAGCTTTGCCTGCTGATCCTTCAGTGTCTTCTCTGCTTCAGCGAGCTGAGTTTTGCCCTCATCGATCGACTTCTTCGCTTCAGAAAGCTCCGAATTCACGCTCGAAAGGAGCCTGTTGTTGATCTCCTCTATCTTCGAATCGCTCAAGCGAACCTCGACGGCCTGGTTCACCGAACCGACCACGGAAACATCCGCCACACCATTGATGCGCTCGAACTCGGGTGCGAGCGTGTTCTCGGCGAATTCAGATAGTTCATAGATATCTTTGCCATCGTAGGCGGCGGCGATGTAGAGCGTGGCCATCATGTCCATGCTCATTTCCATATAGTTAGGAGAGCCGGCCGTTTCAGGCAACAGCACCTCGA
>CABRGJ010000189.1 GCA_902470405.1 uncultured Eggerthella sp. | reverse complement strand
ATACGTGAAATCTCTCACGTTTTCGATCGTGGTCTTCATGGGTGAGAGCGGCGTACCTACGATCGTGAAAGACACCTCGAGCACACCCTGATAGTTCCCGATACCGGTAAGCAACGCCTTCGCTGTTCCTACGCCATGATCAACATTATTCGCATAAGACACGATGAAATCTTGGTCTACAGCAAGAACATTGCCTTGCGCGTCACGAATATCAATGGTCTCAGGACTTACCGGATCGCCCGTATAGATCTGGTCGGGAATGCTCGCCTGAAGCGTTGCGATATCAGCTGGCTCGATCATAAACTCAATCGTCTTCGCACCGATCACGCGACCATTCTCAGCAGGAACGATCTTCATCGATGCCGCGCCAACGCCAACATTATTCTCGTACTCAAGCTGGTAATCGATACCCTCGTACAAAAGACTGCCCTCGAACAAGATACGTGGTTTTGGTTCGATGGGCGAGCCAGTATAAACAACACCCGAGATATCCTCAACTTCTGTTGAGCTTAGGTCGATCGAGGTAACATTCACATTCTGCGCGATGAGCGTCGCACTGATGCCTTTATAGGTAGCCGTTATGTTCGCGAATCCCGATGCCTTTGCTGTGATGGTGCCGGTATCGCTATCGACCGCGATAACACGAGGATTGCTTGAGGACCACGTCCATTCAGCTGGATCGAGATCTGCTCCATCAGCAGCAACCAATTTCACAGGTAGAGAAGCACCCGAAGCGATACTTTGCGTTTCGATCCGAGCGCTCAATACCTGAAGTGCTTTGTAGGCGTCCGCCTCTCCATAGCCTGTCGTGCTATCCCAACCTGGCTCTTCCAGATCGGTCGCCGTCTGTTCGAGAACGCTCCGCACATCGGTCGCGGAGAGCGTTGGATCGTAAGCGAACAGCAATGCTGCGACGCCCGCAACAGCAGGAGAAGCCATCGAAGTCCCTGTGTCGTAGCGATAAGGCGTATCCTCCCTATAGCCCGTACTATAGATGCCCGTTCCTGGAGCAGAGATGTTCTTTGCGCGAGCGTTTTCTCCATCTGCCGTGTTGTAGTTTGAACTGCTATAACGATAAACCATATAAGAGTCCGAGGAATCGTTCGCGCTTGTTCCGTTGGCCTCATCATGAGCGAGATTTATGACCGTAAGGCTATCCTCACAATCGCCAGGAATGCATTCGTAAGGAGGGGTCGCGCCAGCCATCGCATTGCCCGCCGCACACACCGTCAAGATACCGGCATCCTTTGCGTCGGCGATACGTTGATAGAGCATGTGATCCTTTGCAAGCGTGCCTTTGCCACCTACGCTCATATTCACAACGCGCACGTTATAAAGCTGCGCGTTGGTCTTGAACTGGCCGTTTTCGGTCCTGAGCAGCCAAGCATACGCTTCGGAAAGAGTCAGCGTATCGAAATCCTTGGTCTCACCTTTGCTCGCCTTAATGATGACAAGACCAGCATTGTACGAAGTACCCGCAACACCGATGCCGTTATTCGCTCGAGCAGAAACGATGCCCGCCACATGCGATCCATGACCGATCGAATCTTGCACATTATCGATACCAACCATCTTGGTCTCAGAATTGTATGCCGCTGCCGGAATGATATTGCCGACAAGATCCTCGTGAGCCACAAGGCAACCGGTATCGACAACAGCGACCGACACCTTTGGACTTGCTGAAACGTCCTCTTTGCTCTTCGCTATGCCCCATGCTTTGTAGATGTCGAGTGACTCAAGTGCCCATTGATCGCTCGAACCAGGATCGTTTGGCATGACTGCGGAAGCCGTCTCGGTAGCAGCAGGATCCCGCTCTAAAGATGCCCCTGTAGTGGTCGAACCTTCACCTTCGAGCGGATGATAGACATAATTCGGCTGAGCTTGCAGACCTGCACCGTTAAATGCTTCGAGCGCTTGACCCATGGAAGCCTGATCATCTATCTCGACTTGGATAAAACCGGCAGAGCGATCCTGATCGGATACGGTCTTGGTCTTCGCAATATCGATTTGAGCGAGCGCAGCATTCACTGCATCGATACCGGTCGTTTCATCGACAAGAACGAGTACTTTGCCCTTCTCGTATTCGCCGTATTCGGCATCGCTCGCAACCTCATAACATGCTGCTTCCTCTTGCGCATAGGAAACTTCTGCAACGGCTTCAGAAAGATTCGTGAACTGGCTATTTTCGGAATCTGGGCGCGCGTCATCGGAGCGCTGGCCGAACAAGCCGGTGCCTAGGACAAGTATCAAGACCGCGATAAGACAAAGAGAGACGAGACCGCCTTGATGGCGGCGTGTTCTTGCATTCATCTTACCGGCATTGTGAGAATGCTTTTCCATACTGCCAATCCTGTGCTGACGATTGAGGATGCTCAATTGTAACGCAGCTGTTACCTTCAAGTCACGCGACAAGCTCCGTTCTTTACACAAACACCATGCAGAACGCTACGCAAATTCCCATGAAGAAAGCTTCTTTTGTATAATGAAATCCATTTGCAAAACCATCCAAGCGAAAAGAGGCCCGATGGCAGACAAGATCGCGGTGCTCATACCCTGCTATAACGAAGCAGTCACGATCGGGAAAGTGATCGACGATTTCAAGCGCGTATTGCCTAATGCCGACATCTACGTCTACGACAATAATTCTAAGGACGAAACCGCTGCCATAGCCGAAGAACACGGCGCCATCGTTCGAATGGAACCGCGCCAAGGCAAGGGTAACGTAGTCCGTCAGATGTTCCGCGAGATCGATGCTGATTATTACATCATGGTAGACGGTGATGATACCTATCCTG
>CABRGJ010000188.1 GCA_902470405.1 uncultured Eggerthella sp. | reverse complement strand
CGCTATCGAGCATGCCCCACGCGGTACGGTAGGTATGCCACGTGCGCTCAACATGTATGAGAACTATCCGTTCTGGTTCACGTTCTTCACCAAGCTCGGTTATCGTGTGGTGCTCTCTGATCCTTCTACGAAGAAGACCTACGAAGCGGGTATCGAATCGATGCCATCTGAGTCGGTCTGTTATCCTGCGAAGCTCTCGCATGGTCACATCATGAATCTGCTTGCGAAAGAGCCGGATCTCATCTGGATGCCCTGTTCGAAATGGGAACGCCAGGAAGACGAGACTGCGGGCAATCACTTCAATTGCCCGATCGTTGCAAGCTATCCAGAGGCATTGCGTTTGAACATCGATGAATTGCAAGATTCCGATACCGCTTTCGTCTCGCCTTGGCTCCCGTATCACGATAAAGAGAAGCTGAAGAAGCGCCTGCACGATACGTTTGCGGGCGAATATGCTGAAGCGCTCAGTAAACGCGCAGCGCTTCCTACGCAAGCCGAGATCGACGCTGCGGTCGATGCGGCTTGGGAAGAGGATGAAGCGTTCAAGCGCGATATCCGCCGTAAGGGCACGGAAACGCTTGCTTGGATGGAAGAGACTGGTACGCATGGCATTGTGCTCGCGGGTAGGCCATATCACCAAGACCCTGAGATCAACCATGCTATTCCTGAACTCCTGACCAGCTTCGGTCTGGCGGTGCTCACGGAAGATTCGATCGCGCATCTCGGTCAGCTCGAACGCCCGATCCGCGTGGTCGATCAATGGATGTACCATACGCGCCTCTATGCAGCCGCGAAGGTGGTCACCCAGCGTGACGATCTCGATCTTATCCAGTTGAACTCGTTCGGCTGTGGTCTCGATGCGCTCACCACCGACCAGGTGCAAGAAGTGCTCGAGGCGGCCGATAAGGTCTATACCGTGCTCAAGATCGATGAAGTGTCGAACCTTGGTGCTGCGCGCATTCGCGTGCGTAGCCTGCTTGCGGCGCTTAAGGATCGTCAAGATCAGATCAGCGAAGCGCTCGCAGATAAGCGCGCTGAACAGATAGGTTGTCCTGCAGCAAGCATCTGCATCGAAGACATCGATTCGCTCGTTCCGGATTCCTTCACCGAGAAAGCTGATGGTGTTCGCACGCACGAACAAGTCGAGCAACGCGAGGGAGTCTCGACTGAATTCGAGCGTCCGCAGTTCACAGAGCAGATGAAGGAAGAGGGCTATACCATTCTCGCGCCGCAGATGGCTCCGTATCATTTCGAACTGCTCGTTCCGATCTTCAAGCGCAATGGATATAACGTCGAGCTCTTACCAAGCGTCGACCATGGTGCAGTCGATGCAGGTCTTAAATACGTCAACAATGACATCTGCTATCCCTCTATCCTCGTTACAGGCCAGATCATGGAAGCGGTGATGAGCGGCAAATATGACACCGATAAACTGGCGGTGCTCATCACGCAAACAGGCGGTGGCTGTCGTGCGACGAATTACATCTCTCTTATTCGAAAGGCGCTGAAGTCGGTCGGGCTGGGGCATATTCCCGTCATCGCGATCTCCTTCAAGGACCTCGGTGAGGTCAATCCTGGTTTCAAGGTCACGCCTTCCATGCTCTATCAGGCAGTTTATGCATTGCAGTATGGAGACCTGCTGATGATGTGCTTGTATCGTACGCGTCCGTACGAGATCGAGCCAGGCAGCGCTGAGCGTCTCTTCGATTACTGGATGGCGAAGTGTAAAGAACAACTGATGCGCGGTGTGAAGATGTCGGAATTCAAGCGCACGGTGAATAAGATCGTGGAAGATTTCGACACGTTGCCACTGCAAGGCGAAGGCACGAAGCCGAAGGTTGGTGTTGTAGGCGAGATCTTGGTGAAATTCCATCCGACCGCCAACAACCAAGTGGTCGATCAGATCGAGGCGGAAGGCTGTGAAGTCGTGGTGCCAGGTTTGATCGAGTTCTTCTTGTTTGGCATTGCAGGCGGCATCTTCCAGCGCGATATCGGCAAGTCAGCCAAGAGTGCATTTGGAAGTCGTATTGGCCTTGAGGCGATTCGCCGTTTGAGGCTTCCTGTTACCAAAGCGCTCGAGAAGAGCCAGCGCTTCGACCCGCCAGCGAATATCTATGAGATCGCAAAGTATGCAAAAGAGATCCTGAGCCTGTGCAACTCCATGGGTGAAGGATGGCTTCTTACGGGCGAGATGGTAGAGCTCATTCGTTCAGGCGCACCGAATATCGTGTGCGCACAGCCTTTCGCATGCCTGCCGAACCATGTGGTAGGTAAAGCGACTATCAAGGAACTGCGTCGTCGCTACCCGGGTACGAACATCGTTGCGGTCGACTACGATCCTGGTGCTTCAGAGGTTAATCAGCTCAATCGTATCAAGCTCATGATCTCGGTCGCGAAAGCAAATCTTGCTGAGCAACAAGCACAGAAGAGGGATACGGAGCTTTCGGAGAACGCACAAGTCCTCTTTTCAAAGACCCTGAAACAGGAATCTGAGCCAAATAAGGTCGAGGATTTCGAAGTGATCGACGTCGCTACCAGCACAAAGGAGTAGATGCATGCGTTGTCCGCACTGCGGAGCCAGACACCAAGAAGATGGCTTCAAATGCACGGAATGTGGTGAAATGATCAAGGTAGTTCCAAAGACCACCTGGAAGCAGATCATTGTCGGAGCGATCGTTCTCATCGTCTTGGGAATCCTTGGTTTCGCGTTCATCTATATGAATAGCAACAACGTCGGCATTTTCGCCAAAGACGAACCCCAGTCCTTCAATGACTATTCTTGGGAAGAATTAGCCACTAT
>CABRGJ010000187.1 GCA_902470405.1 uncultured Eggerthella sp. | reverse complement strand
CCAGGGGTGGAGGTTTACAATCCAGCATTCGATGTCACGCCTGCTGAATTCATCACCGCTATCGTGACCGAGCGTGGTATCGTCAAGCCTTCCGAGGTGTCGTCTCTCTTCTAACAAACTCGCGTGATGCGCAGATCGATCCGTTCGTACTTCAGTTCTGCGATACCTTATGCCCTTCAAGAAGCGCTTTTGCGGCCCGATGCTGTGCAGGGATTTGATCAAGACTCAAGTTCTTCAAGGATGCTTCTGTGCCAGCTTCCTTCGCTTGCGTGTAATACCAACGTTTGAAATCGAGTACCGAGAGCGTTTGCTTGAGCTGTTCGATCTCGGCCATCACTGCTTCGCGACGCTTTTCGAAGAGCGCGAGCCTTTGTTCGATAGTGGCATCCCCTTCCATGACCAGATCCATGAATCTCTTGATCTCTTTGATGGAGAGACCAGATGTTTTCAGGCATTCGATCACGCGGCATGCTTCGATGTCGCGTTCTTGGAATCTGCGCTGCCCGCCTTCGCTTCGGGAGAGGGTGGGCAGCAACCCTTGTGACTCGTAATAGCGAAGCGTCGATGCTGGTAGATCGAGCATTTTTGCAGCTTCACCAACGCTATAGCTCATAGTCTCTCTCCTTACGCTTGACTTAAAGTTAGCTTTAACTTTTATAGTCCTTAGTGTGAATGCAAGGTGCCTTTATGTCAAGACACGATGAAGGGAGCAAAGATGCAAAAAGAGATTCTCGAACTTACGCAAGAGTGGGATAAAGTCTTTCCGCAAAGCGACAAAGTAGACCACGACAAGATCACGTTCCATAACAGATACGGCATCACCTTAGCCGCTGATTTGTACAAGCCGAAAGGCCAGACAGGTTCATTTGCTGCTATTGCCGTGTCGGGCCCTTTCGGGGCGGTGAAGGAGCAATCCAGTGGGCTTTACGCGCAGCAGCTGGCTGAGAGAGGGTTCCTCACGATCGCATTCGACCCATCGTTCACAGGCGAGAGTGGTGGCCAGCCTCGCTTTGTTGCATCGCCCGATATCAACACCGAAGATTTTTCCGCGGCTGTCGATTATCTTTGCTGTCGTGATGATGTTGATGCGGATCGTATCGGCATCTGTGGTATCTGCGGCTGGGGCGGTCTTGCGCTTTCAGCGGCGGAAAACGACACGCGCATCAAAGCGACCGTGGCATCGACCATGTACGATATGGCCCGTGTGAACGCGAAGGGGTATTTCGATGAAGCTGATACGAAGGAGGCGCGTAACGAATTGCGTCGTCAGCTCAGTGAGCAACGTACGAAAGACTATGCGTCAGGCGTTTATGGACGCGCTGGTGGCGTGGTCGACCCGCTTCCAGCTGACGCGCCGCAGTTCCTCAAAGACTATCACGCCTACTATAAGACGAGTCGTGGTTATCATCCGCGTTCGCTCAATTCAAACGAGGGCTGGAATATCACTTCGAATCTGCCCTTCTTGAATCTAGCGTTTCTCTCGTATCTTGAAGAGATCGAAAGTGCGGTGTTGATCGTACACGGCGAAAAGGCGCATTCGAGTTATTTCGGGAAAGACGCATTCGCACGTCTTGATCAGTGCAAGGGAGACTATCAGAATGCGAACAAGGGCTTGATCATCGTGCCAGGTGCAAGCCATTGCGACCTTTACGATCAGCTCGATATCATTCCCTTTGACGACATCGAAGCATTCTATCGTGAGCACCTTGGGGCGTAGTGTGGCTACTTCCAGATGATGCAGCTTGGCGCAGGGCGGGGAGCGGTCTGTCGTTCGAAATCAAGGTCGTTCTCTTCGCGCGGTGCCCCCGTCTGCGATGTCGGATGATCGCATAGACACATAGAGGGCAGAATCTGTCAGGGCGATCCGTTAAGAAGCCGTAGGCCGAGGAGGGTATTCTCGTTTAGACGAAGGCACGAATGCGGTAGGTAACGCCAAGAGAATCGCAGATGCGCGCGCACTCAGCTTCTTGTTCGGCCGTGATCGTGGTACTGACCGTAGTGAGCGTGATGGAAGGAACGAATCGCTTTGCGCGTTCGACGAAGTCGAGCACTGCATCAAATGCGGCTTTGCCATAGCGGCTGCGCGTGAGAGCAAGATAGGCTTCAGGATCTGGCGTGTTCAGGCTTATCGAGAGAGCATCGACGATTCCTTCGAGTTCTGGTGCGATGTCGCGCTCGCAGATGAGCGACCCTTGTCCGTTCGTGTTGATGCGTACGGGAAGACTGGTGTTTGCTTTGAGCCATGTCGCAACTTCCTTGAGCACTTCGAAGGCCTCAGTTGGTTCGCCGTAGCCACAAAAGACAACTTCGGAGTAGGGCGACAGATCGGTCTCTTTCAGTGCTGAGATGACTTCTTCGGCTGCTGGTTCATGTTCGAGCCAAAGCGTATCAGCGCTGCCGATCGCATCTCCTTCATTACGAATGCAAAAGGTGCACGAGCAAGAACAACGGTTCGTGAGATTGATATAGAGACCATCACCCACGCTATAAAGTATGTTCATCGCTTTTGACATGGCTTACCTTTCGTCGCACCTTTCATTCTAGGCGCATGACGCTCGACTTCCAGAGTGAAAGAGGTAGTTTCATCGTATGGTTGCGTCAGAGAGCGGGCAAAATTCTAGCAGCTTGTCACGATCCGGATCACCGAAATCGGACATCTCGTTTCAGTGTGATACCATACGCGACGAGATGCGACTGAACTATGCACTGATCAAAGATCGTAAGTTCATGTGTCTCGATAGCTATTCCGAAAACAGGTGAGCAGAATGGGCGATCAAGAACAGCAAGAGCGTGACGCGCAGAACATGCAGAGCGATCAACAGGATCAGTGTGCGCAACAGGGCA
>CABRGJ010000186.1 GCA_902470405.1 uncultured Eggerthella sp. | reverse complement strand
CCGTTGGCATCACCAAGTTACGTGGTACGGTTCAGCGAGCAGGGCGCTTTCTAGTCCTGCCTACTTTCCACCCCGCAGCTGCCATCTACGATCGCTCCAAACGAGATGTGCTGATATCCGATTTTCAGCAGGTAGGCACTATCGTGCGTGATAGAATGGCTGCGAGAAACAATTCAAAATAATGTGAATCTTTAAGGAGAATCCCATGGTAGAGAAAACCGATGTAGCAGCAGTGCTGGAGCTCATCCGTCCTTCCCTTCAGGCTGATGGTGGCGATGTGGCGCTCGTGGATGTGAGCGAAGACGGTGTCGTAACGGTCGAGCTGCAAGGCGCTTGCAAGGGTTGCCCCATGTCTCAGATGACGCTCGCCAACGGTGTCGAGCGTATCCTGAAAGAGCGTATTCCAGGCGTGACTAAGGTCGTTCCTGCTTCTTAAGCGATTCTGGACACGATGAAGCGCCGCGTATCTCGCGGCGTTCGTTTTTCACTGCTAGAGAGGTCAAGATATGCCATTTTGTTGGGAAAAACGTGGTTGTGACGAAGAAATGCTCTCACGCTGTCCGCACAATACCCCAGGAGAGCGCTGTCCTGCGGATTGTCATTTCGCTGCATGTCATCGCGAGACCCATCACGTGAGTTCTGATCCTGCGCTCGTCTTTCGGGTCGATCTGAATCGTGATACCTGCATGAAGGACATCTGTCAGTTCTGCGAGTTCTTTTTGACGAACGGGCCGCATATCGAAGAGTGTCCTGCGGCAAGCTAAGAGCGAGGTATCCACGCGAATCGATATCAATGACGTGCAGTGTCTGAAAAGGGGTCAGGATCATGTCAGAGGAAAAATACTACTCAGTCCTTCTTGCGACCGAAGAGGCTTTTCAAGAAAGCGAAATAGTGAAGCGTCTTTCGGAATCATGCAATGTGATCATTGCGCGAGATCGTTGGAGCATCGAAAAAGAGATCGAGCTTCGTGCGATACCATTCTCGGCGTACATTATCGATACGTCCGATATCGACCGATCCACTATCGATTGCATAGAACTGATCAAGCGCCTCGATCAGACCGATGGTGCCCCTGTCATCCTTATCGTCGATGATATCTCAGATGACCTGATCAGCCAGGGCTTCAACGCGGGAGCGACAGACGTGATCGTGCGGCCCTATTCAGTGTATGCGCACCGTCGTGTCCTGAATTACATCAAGCTTCATGAGACTGCGCGTGATTTCAAGCGTTCGACCGCCGAATTGCAGAGTGCGCGCGAGGAGATGGATGAACTGTTGAAGCGTATGCCTGGTGGTCTTTTTCGCTATCGCGCATCGGACGAACCAGGCAAGGATACCTTCGATTATGTCAGCCCAGGTCTCGTTCAGATGCTGGGATGCGAGAGTGAAGAAGACCTTCGCGTGCTTACGGGAAATACGTTCCAAGGCTTTGTTCATCCAGATGATCGCGATCATGTGCTTGCCGAGATCCGCAAGCAGGCAGCGGCAACGGGTAGCGACAAGGTAACGTATCGCATTATCTCCAAGAATGGGGATATCCGCTGGGTTGAAGATTGGGGCAACCTGATCGTCGATTCGAATGGTGAAGAATGGTTTTATGTCGTTGTGCTCGATATCACCGATAAGATCGTCACGCGTGAGAATCTCAAGCAGATCGCTGAGCATGATGGCCTGACGGGCGCATATAATCGAGAGGCTGCGATGCAGCATGTTGTTGAAAGGCGCGCTCATGGAACGGGCCAGTGCTCGGTCATTCTCATCGATGTCGATGATTTCAAAGGGATAAACGATACGTATGGTCATCCTTTTGGCGATGAAGTGCTCAAACATCTTGCGCGTTTCCTCGAGGGCACCCTGCGTCAAAGCGATATCGTTGCCCGCATGGGCGGCGACGAATTTGCGGCATTCGTGGTCGGACTTGGTGATAGTGATCGTTTGCGTTATCTGGTGAGGCGCATCAACGAGCTGGCATTCATCGATTTCGATTCGCAAGCGCTTATCGGCAAGACGGTGATTCCGACGGTCTCCATTGGGGTCGCTTGTGCGGAAGACCTTACCACCACGGTCAGCGAGCTTTATTCGCGTTCAGATGAAGCGCTCTATCGGACAAAGTCGAAGGGCAAAGATGGCTATTCCTTCTATCTTGATGCTCGTCCTTCGGTTCCGAACATCGATCAGATTCGTCAAGCTCACGTGGAAAGTTGCGATTAGGAATCAGATTCTCGAAGAGCATCGTCTTCGCAGTATGGTCGCTCATAATCGTTCATACTCGGGCAGTTATGAGCATAGGGGGAGGATCGATCATGGAAGATGTGCTGGTGAAATGTCCCAATTGCGGCGTGAAGGATCTTGATCTGCGCGCCTATGCTTCGCTCATGGCTTTGAGCAATACCCAGGCACTCTTTACCGTGCATTGTCATCACTGCGACCAGAACGTGTCAGTTGTAGCAACGATCCCCGCTGTTCTCTATCCTGATGTCTTTCAGGCGGCAACTGAAGTTGGAGCGGGAATGGGGCGTAAGGTAGAGTAGCTCGCTTATTCGTGCGCAACGTTTCGCCTTCTCTTTCATCGTTTTGTCCGGGACTTGGTCGCGCAGTATCTATAATGGTCTTATGCTCGATGATATCTATCAAACACTCGATCCCATAGCGTTTACCCTGGGGCCTTTCACGGCCCGCTGGTATGGCATTGCCTATGCGCTTGGATTCTTGTTGGCGGCTACAGTCATCTACTTCGTGGGCAAGCGTTGGAAGATGAGCTTCGATCTGAATAGTCTTTGCACGGTCATCATCTGTGCGATGGTGGGCGTTATCTTAGGCGGTCGTCTTGGCTATGTGCTCATCTATAACAATG
>CABRGJ010000185.1 GCA_902470405.1 uncultured Eggerthella sp. | reverse complement strand
ATGCGGGCAGCGCTTCGGGTATCAAGACCGGCATGCCTGTCATGGGTGCCACTGGTGTCATCGGCCAGGTGGTCTCGACCACGCCTGCAACTTGCAGCGTTCGTTTGCTCACTGATCCGCAAAGCGGCGTGTCGGTACTCGTGCAATCTTCGCGCGCTGAGGGCATCGTGCGCGGTTCGGTGGAAGGCACGCTCTATCTTGAAGGTATTGACGATACCGTTGAGCTTTCTGAAGGTGACGTGGTCATCACGTCCGGTCTTGGTGGCGGCTATTATCGTGGCCTGGTGGTCGGCATGATCACGAAGATCGAACAGCGCCCCGGTAGCCTTTCCCGTACGATCGTGGTCACTCCGAATGCGTCGTTCTCAAACATCTCTGAGGCGCTCGTCGTCATCAGCATGGGTGACGCGAATGCCGCCGATAATGAAGAGCTCTCGCGCAAGGTCGATCCTTCCAGGCTGCAAGGCCAAGGTTCGACCAGCGGTGATGCTGGTGCCTCTGGTGAATCGAATGACGATGAGGGAGGGGAGCAGTAATGCGCACCAAGCTCGTTCCTCTGGTTTCGGCTGCGATCATCGTGCTCTTGCAGATCGTTATCGCACCGCTTATCTCTATCTATTCGGTCGTGCCGAACTTCATCGTCTCGTTTGTGATCGTGCTCTCGATCGTACGTAGGGAAGATACGACCTATCTCTATGCATTTGTGCTCGGGCTCATCTCTGACTTGCTCAGCACTGTACCGTTTGGTCTCACACCGCTTCTCTTGCTGCTCATCTCCTTTGTGCTTTCGCGCGTTTTCGAGGTACTCGACAAATCGAGCTTCGCTATGGTCATCGCCTCGTGCGCTGTAGTGCTCTTGCTCTATCAGCTCATCGTGCTCATCGTCCAGCTCGTGCTTGGCTATCCTGCAGGCTTCTTTGAGCTGCTGGTGGCACGTGCGCTTCCGGCTACTGTTTTCAATCTCATCATCTGCGCGATCCTCTATTTCGTGGCGCGCAAGTTTCCCGACGAACCCGCTGGTAATGAGGCATGGACGGTCGATCGCTCTCAGCGCTTCCGCTAGGAGGGGCACATCATGCTAGCCACCATCGCTGTCGTCGCCATATCACTTGTTATCATCGCGATCATACTAGTCGCTGTCTTTAGATGGCGTTCGGGTACGTCTCATATCCGTACGCGCAACAAGATGGGTGTGCGTTCTATCTCCTCGGTCGGCATCTCAGCTGAGGCTCCAAAGGTGGATGGCGCGAGCGTTGGTTCTTCAGGTCCGTATTCTGCGACAGGGACGACCACCTCAGGTGCGCCAAGTGGCCAGAGAAGCCGCTTCTTTGCAGTAGGCGTGTTGGTGGCAGGTGTATTCAGTGCGCTGGCTGTGAAGCTCTTCGGGTTGCAGATATTGAGTGCAGCAAGCTATCAGAAGGAAGCAGAGTCGAATCTCTATACCACGGTAACGACTCCTGCGCCGCGTGGCGTGATCTATGATCGTGATGGCGTGCCACTGGTCACCAATCGTCAAGTGCTTACTGTTCTCGCCGATGCCGATGTCGCCAAGAATACCAACGTGATCCTGCGCCTATCAGCGCTTTTGGGTATTCCATACGACGTTGTGCGTGCGCGGATCCTTGATTCATCGACTGGCGCGCAGTCACAGCGTGTGGTTGCGAAAGATATCCGTCTGCGCGATGCAGCATTCATCAGTGAGCACCAAGATGCATTTCCGGGTGTTACGACGCAGATCCGCAGCGACCGCATCTATCCCTATGGTGCGCTCGCTGCTCATATCCTGGGCTATACGGGTACTTCTTCGGAGGATGATCTGAAGAATGTCACTGAAGGCCGCGACATCGAGATGGGCGACACGGTCGGCAAGTCTGGCATCGAGCAATCTTACGATGATGTGTTGGCAGGCGATCATGGTCAGCGCACCCTCATCACTGACGCGTCAGGCGAGGTGCAGCAGGTCGTGAGCGAGTCCGATCCTACCAAGGGTAACGACATCTACCTCACTATCGCTGCTCCCGTGCAGTATGCTGCTGATACTGCGCTGCGTGAACTAGTCCAGGGCGGAACAGGCACAGCTGCGTCGCTCGTGATCATGGATGTGAAGACTGGCGGCATCTTGGCTATGTCGAACTATCCCACCTATGAGCCTGAACACTTCATCGGCGGCATCTCGCAGGATGTGTGGGATGCCTACCAGACCGAAGAGTCGCACTATCCGCTCATGAACCGCGCTATCGCAGGCACGTATCCTGCAGCATCATGCTTCAAGGCATTCACGGGTTTGGCAGGCCTCACCTATGGCTTTGCCGATGCGACGAAGGTGTGGGATTGTACGGGTACATGGACGGGGTTTGGGGAAGAATACCCGCAGAAGTGCTGGGAACACAGCGGCCATGGTTGGCTGTCGTTTCGTGAAGGCATCGTCGTATCATGCGACGTCGTCTTCTACGAGATCGCTCGTGACTTTTACAATGCACGCGCATCGATCGGCGATGAGGCTATGCAAGATTTCATCAAAGAGTTCGGCTATTCAGCGCTCACTGATATCGATCTGGCGGGCGAGGCTCAAGGTCGTATCCCGACCCCTGAATGGAAGCAGGAATACTTCCGCGATGTTCCTACCGAAGCCCAGTGGCTTCCAGGTGATATTTCGAACATGGTCATCGGTCAGGGCTATGTGCTCGTTACGCCATTACAGGTGGCACGAGGCTATGCTGCGGTCGCAACAGGGAAGCTCTTGCAGCCGCATCTGCTGAAAGAAGTACGTAACTCTGCAGGAGAAGTAGTGGTCGAGGCGCCGGTCGTTGAGGCGGCCACTCCTGATGTGAGCGAGGCGAACTATCAGATCGTACG
>CABRGJ010000184.1 GCA_902470405.1 uncultured Eggerthella sp. | reverse complement strand
AATCTGAACCCGGGTGACACGCTCGCCTTCGCTCATGGCTTCAACATCCACTATGGCTTCATCGAGCCTCCCGCTGATGTTGATGTCATTATGATCGCTCCTAAGAGTCCTGGTCATATGGTCCGCCGTGTCTACACTGAAGGCGCAGGTGTCCCTTGTCTCATCTGTGTTTATCAGGACGCTTCTGGTCAAGCGAAAGATGTCGCGCTTTCTTATGCGTGGGGCATTGGTGGCGCTCGTGCTGGTGTTATCGAGACCACGTTCAAGAACGAGACCGAGACCGACCTCTTTGGTGAACAGGCAGTTCTCTGCGGTGGCCTTACCTCTCTTATCCAGGCTGGTTTCGACACGCTGGTCGAGGCGGGCTATCCGCCCGAGATGGCATACTTCGAGTGCTTCCATGAGGTCAAGCTCATCGTCGACCTCATGTACGAAGGTGGCATGAAGAAGATGCGTGAATCCATCTCGAACACTGCTGAATATGGCGACTATTATGCGGGCGATCAGGTGATCACCGAAGCTTCTCGTGAAGCGATGAAGAAGATTCTCGGTCGTATCCAGGACGGTTCCTTCGCAAACGAATTCATGGAAGACTCCAAGAATGGTCAGAAGTGGCTTCTCGAGCAGCGTGAGAGCGAGAATGCTTCTCAGATCGAGACGGTCGGCAACGGCATTCGTAGCATGTTCAGCTGGATCCAGAAATAGCACTGTTTTACCTTATATGCTCTTTAGAGGCTCGGCACATGATGTCGAGCCTCTTTTTTTTGGCCGTTGGTCTTCGCATGTCCATCGCCGCTGCTCACAAGAGTGCATCGCGCGCTCGATGTTTTGTTATGATTGAAAAAGTTAATCACAAGCAAGACGAATGAGAGGTCTGCATGGCGGAGAAGATCTTGATCACTGACGAGATCGTTTCAGCGGGAATCGATTTCCTGAAAGAAAAAGGCTACCAGGTCGATTGCAAGTACGATCTTTCTCATGATGAACTACTCGACATCATCAAGGATTACGATGCGCTCATCGTTCGTTCAGCAACGAAGGTCGATCGTAGCGTGTTCGAGGTTGCAAAGAAGCTGCGCGTGGTTGGGCGAGCGGGTGTCGGTGTCGACAATATCGATATCGAGGCCGCGAATGCGTATGGTGTCATCGTTTGCAACGCTCCTGTCTCCAATACGGTTTCTGCTGCCGAGCATACGTTTGCGCTCATGCTCTCTGCGGCGCGTAATGTCGCAGCTGCTGATGCATGCATGAAACAAGGGGGCTGGAATCGCCGCGATTTTTACGGAACCGAGCTTTACCACAAGACGCTCGCTATTTTCGGACTTGGTCGCATCGGCGGCTTGGTCGCCGAACGGGCACGAGCATTCGGCATGCACTTGATCGGTTATGATCCGTACTGTTCGCGCGAGCGAGCGGTTCAGCTCGGTGTGACGCTCTACGATTCAGTAGAAGACGTTCTTCCGCTCGCAGATTTCATTACGGTGCATCTTCCTGCAACGGACGAGACCATCGGTATGTTCGGACCTGAAGAATTCGCGCGTATGAAAGACGGTGTCATCCTTGTGAATGGCGCACGTGGTGGCATCTACGACATCAAAGCGCTCTCCGATTTCATCGCAGCAGGAAAAGTGGCAGCGTGCGGTATCGATGTGTGGAAAGAGCAGCCTTGTTATGAAAGCCCTCTGCATGAATTCAGTCAGGCAACGCTCACCCCGCATGTCGGTTCCCTCACATATGAGGCGCAATATCGTGCAGGTACGCAGATCGCTGAATACGTAGCTGAAGGGCTTTCGGGATCGGTCGTTACTACCGCGGTGAACATGGCATCTGTCTCTAATGATGACATGGAGTTGCTTGCCCCCTATGTTCCTGTCTGTAAGCTCATTGGATCGATGCTCTCGCAGATGAATAGGGAAGAACTGCCCGCCACCCTCTCGCTCACTACCGCAGGTAATCTCGCAGGGCTCGATGCGCGTTTGCTCGCTGCAAGCGCACTCGATGGATATCTTTCCGACAAGAAGCGCGTGCGCGTTACGCCTACCAATGTTGACACCATCGCACAACGTCATGGCATTCGCATAGAGATCCATTCAACGGATGATGCACAGGAATACGCTTCGAGCGTCAAGATCGATGCTGATGGTGCTTCTGTCATTGGTACGACAGCAGGTCTTGCGCAAACTCCGCGCATCGTCTCTTTCATGGGTTACCAATGCGATATTGCACCAGGCGAGCACTTCCTCATCATGAAATATGTTGATTGTCCTGGTCGAGTCGGAAGCATCGGCACGATCCTGGGGGATGCGGATGTTAATATCACTACGATGCAGGTTAGCAACATCGAAGATTCCGATCTTGTATTCGTCTTCATGAATATCGAAGCAGATCTTACCGAAGAGACGATCGAGCAGCTCAAAGACGCCACCGACCTGCAAGAACTCTGGGCATTGAATCTGTAGTTTGGTGCGTTATCGCTGCTTTGCGTATGAGTTGTCATCTCACATGGCAAGAACGATATTTGCACATTGCGTGACGAAGGTGTCCGTATCTGTCTTTTCGCGATTTCTTTCACGCAGCAATGTCGGTGCTGTGCTATACTTCAACAGTCTGCCTAGACGGGCAGATTGTTTGTATTGGACCTGCGAGACATGTTTGTTGTAAGCGTCTGTTTCGGGCGCGACATACATGGTAAATGTAACTGCAATCATGAGCAAAGGTCCCCGTATTCGAAAGGGGTCCGTTTTGACCGAAATTAAGAACACGTCCGTTATTGAATTCGAGGACATTTCAGAAGATGAAATGAACAAGATGATCGATGGAACGCTGACCGAGTTCGACGAAGGCGATCTCATCGATGGT
>CABRGJ010000183.1 GCA_902470405.1 uncultured Eggerthella sp. | reverse complement strand
ATGCTGGCGTGGCTCTTAGCGGGTATCTTCATATCCGCAAGACGGGCCAAGAGATCCTTGCTGGTCATATCGAACTCTTTAGCCAATTCATGTACACGCATACCGGCCATGTAGTCTCCTCGTCTACTACCTAGTCCAAAACGTCGCTCATGACATCCTGAGCGATCTGTTCGCACTTTTCCTTATTCACGCTCACGCGCAATGCCCGATCAAGCTTGTGTGCCTGAAGGGCTTTTTCAAGGCAGGCAAGGCTGCAGACGTATGCACCTCTCCCATTTGCCTTGCCCGTGGGGTCGTATTCGACCGCCCCTTCGGGGGTACGCACGATACGGATGAATCCCTGCTTGGAATCCGTTTTCCTGCATTCGATACAGGTTCTCTGCTTCGTGCGCTTCTCCATCTACCGACCTTAGTTCTCCTGGTCGGCATGGATACCGCAATACATACTGCCTGGGCGCACATGATTGCGGCAACGAATGCCATCTGCATCCACATAGGCGCAGATACCGTCGCTCATTTCTTCTTCCTCGACCGCATCGATCAGATCGTCGTCTTCAGCGACCATAGGTTCACCCGCAAACGAAGAAGACTTGATGTCGATATGCCAACCGGTCAGGCGGGCTGCCAATCGAGCATTCTGGCCTTCCTTGCCAATTGCCAACGAAAGCTGGTCGTCAGGAACGATGATGGTAGCGTAATTATTCTCTTCATCGATGATGACGCGGTTGACCTTTGCAGGAGAGAGCGCATTGGAAACGTAGACCGCTGGATCTTCGTCCCATTGGATCACATCAACACGCTCGTTGCGCAAGCCTTCGACCACCATGCGGACACGAGAGCCCTTCGGGCCAACACAAGCGCCCACAGGATCGAGGTTCGGTTCGCGGGAAGCGACCGCGATCTTGGAGCGTTCACCCGGTTCGCGAGCGATGCTCTTGATCTCGACCAATCCGTCGTAGATCTCGGGCACTTCGATCTCGAACAAACGACGAATGAGATCAGGATGCGTACGAGAAACAACGATAGAAGGACGAGCATGCTCGCCACGGGTCTTCGGGGTCTCTGCGTTCGGATCGCGGACATCGACGATGAGTAGCTTCAAACGCTGATTATGACGATAATGCTCGTTGCGGGGACGCTCGTTGCGCTCGTTCGGATTGCGCTTCAGGTCGTAATGCGGAAGCTCGGCTTCTACGCCCTCACGGATCTTGATGATGGTGAATTCGGGCGTACCCTGCAGCACCGTACCCGTTACCAGATCGCCCACGCGATCGGAGAACTCTTCATAGATGGACTGACGACCAGCTTCACGCACGATCGAGCTGATGACGTTCTTCGCATTCTGCGCTGCGATACGGCTCACATCGTCAGGCGTAACATCGCGCTCTTCGAACTCGGCATACTCACCGGTCTCTTCGTCGGGTTCGCCAACGGGAACCATCTCATAAACGTAGATCTTGCCCGTCTGACGATCGATGGTCACACGTGCATCCCATTCCAAATCGAGGATGTTCTGATAGCTCTTTGCCAGCGATGCCTCGAGACGCTCGATCAGGTAAAACTCGTCGATCTTGCGTTCATGCGCGAGCGCTTGCAAAGCTTCTATCAATTCTGAGGTTGCCATACCTATCCCTTCTTTGCGTTGAAATCTATGGTTGCAATGATATGTGCCTTCTTGATGATGTGATACGGAATAGCTTCACAGATGCCGTCGACATCGAGCAAAACACTATCCCCATCTACACCAGCAAGCTTACCAGTGTATTTGGCGCGGCCTTCGAAAGGCTGCGTGAGCACAAGATGCGCCTTTTCGCCTTCGAATCGCGCGAAATGCTCCAAGGTACGCAGCGGCCGATCGATACCCGGCGAAGAAACTTCGAGCGTGTAAGCGCCCGGGAAGGGATCGATCTGATCCATCAGATCATTGATCCAAGCTTGTGCGCTTGAAAGCTCGTCAAAGCCTACTCCCCCTTCGCAGTCGATATAGACTCTGATGGTAGGAGCTTTCTTCGAGCCGACGATATCGACCGTAACGATCTCGATTCCCTGTTCGGTAGCTGTTGGGGAAAGAGCATCGAGCAGCTGTTGTTCTTTAGCGGTCAGCACGATTCCTCATCAACTCCTCTCAGAAACAAAAGAAGCGGGACAAAGCCCACTTCCTCAAAAATCGAAAGTATTCGTACCAAGTACCTGGATAGTTATAACATATTTTTCTCAGCCATACAAATGGGCACGCCCGAAGACGTGCCATTTATACAGTTGAAAGGTTTATTCGATCCAGCAACCGTCTTCATTCACATAATATGCGCCGATCCATTTGTTGAGAGCGAGCGCTCCAGAAGATTCGACATAGTAATTACCGATCCACTTACTCCTCTGCATAGCACCAGAGCCATTGAAGTAATAGCGCTTGCCGTCGATCTCTTGCCAGCCAGCAAGCATCACACCTTCTGCATTCAAGTAATACCACTTTCCTGACACTTTTTGCCAACCAGTTTTCATTACGCCAGAACTTGTAAAGTAATACCAGTTACCCGAGATCTTCTGCCATTTTTTGCTCATGGCTCCCGAAGCCTTCAGATAGTATCTCGAGCCTTTATCGTTAAGCCAACCGGTCTTCATAGCACCGTTTCCATCAAGGTAATACCACGTGCCTTTCACTTTCTGCCAGCCGGTTGCCATCGCGCCAGAAGATTTGTAGTAGAACCAAACAGAAGACTCCTTGTTCCAGCCCGTCTTCATCGCACCTGACGAGGTGTTAAGGTAGTAGGTTCGCCCTGATATAGCCTGCTTTCCTGTGAGCATCTTGCCGCTGGATGGATCGAGGTAATACCACTTGCCCTTGCTCTTCAACCAGCCATTGGCCATCGCACCAGATGATT
>CABRGJ010000182.1 GCA_902470405.1 uncultured Eggerthella sp. | reverse complement strand
TACCATGTTCCTTCGTTGCTCTTCACGATCGAAGACGGGCAGGCGCGCGGTTCAGGTAGGAGCGTAGGCGATGTCAATCTCTTCAAGGCGGTCGAGTCGTGTAAGCATCTGCTCACGCGTTATGGCGGCCATGAAGCAGCAGTGGGCGTCACACTGCCCGAAGAGAATCTCGATGAATTCTATCGTGCGTTGTGTGCCTATATGGATGCGCTTCCGGCAAGCTCGTTCGAACCGAAGGTAGAAGCTGATGCGCTGGTGGATCTTGGAGAGCTCACGCTCGATAACGTTGCTAAGCTCGATTTGCTCGCTCCGTTCGGGCAGGAGAATCCTCTACCGCATTATCTCGCAGCGGGCGTTTTCCTCGTGCAAGCAAAGGCGGTCGGTGCGAACAAGGATCACCTGTCTGCAACGCTCTCTGATGGGGTCGATAGCGTCTCCTCGATCATGTTCCATTGTGCGAATATCCAAGAGCTTGTCTCATGTAAGACCATCGTGAACGCGGTCTTTCGTGTGCAGATCGATACATGGAAGAACTATCGCACGGTGAAGGCAGTGGTCGACGAGCTCGAACCCATCGTTCAGCTGGACGGTTGCTGCTGCGACGAAGCATGCTCAGCGTTCATGCGCGATCTGATCGAGCGCCATGCACATCAGCTCGAAGCAGGGCAAGCATCACCGCCTCCAAAGAACAACATCGTCTCTGATGCTGTTGCACGACGCAAGGAATGGGAAGTGCTCGCCCGAACGGATCCGCAGGCATTGCGCGATCGCCTGGTCGAAGCGTTCCTTGGGGAAGGTAAGCTCCACGAAGCGCAAGAACGTACGCTCGAGTGTCTAGATGCGGGAGACTCGGTCTTCACGCTCATGGGGACAGGACGTGGCAAATCCATCATCTTCTATCTATATGCCATTGAACGTGCGCTGAAGGAACATCAGCAGAGCATCTTTCTCTATCCGTTGCGCGCGCTCATCGCCGATCAGGCATTCAATCTACGTCGCGCTGTTGCCCCCTTTGGCATCTCGGTCCACGTGCTCACGGGCGCATCGACCCCCGAAGAACGTCTCGAGGTGGTCCGTGCGCTTGAAGCGGGCAGCGCAGACATCATCCTCACCACGCCTGAATATCTCGGCTGTCATGCTTTAGAGATCGCATCGCGAGCAAGCGTTGGCTTCGTGACGATCGACGAGGCGCATCATGTCGGGCTCGCGCGAGAGGATTTCCGCGTGGCCTACAAGCACATCAGCGATTCTTTGAGGATGTTGGGAGATCCGCAGGTGCTTGCGCTCACCGCGACGGCAAATGATGCCATCGCTGATACGCTCATCGCTTCGCTGCCGCTCGATGTCTTTATCACCGATGATGCAACGCGTGCGAATCTTCATCTGGACGACAAACGCAACATCCGCAAGAAGGATCTTTATCTTGCGAGCATCGTCGCGCAGGGCGAGAAGACCATCGTATATGTGAATTCACGTATGGAGACCATCATGCTCACCAAACGCCTGCGTGAACTGCTGCCGCATCTTGCGCCGCAGATCGGATTCTATAACGCAGGGCTTACGCGCGAAGAACGCACGCAGATCGAAGAACTCTTCAGGGGTGATCAGCTGCGCGTGCTCATCGCCACTTCTGCATTCGGTGAAGGTATCGATCTGCCTCACATCCGTCACGTAGTGCTCTATCATATGCCCTTTTCGGAAGTTGAGTTCAACCAGATGAGCGGTCGCGCGGGTCGTGATGGAGAAGATGCCTACATCCACTTGTTGTTTGGTAAAGGCGATGGGTCGATCAATCAATCCATCCTCTACGATGTCACACCTTCGCACGACAATATGGCACAGATCTATCGCGAATTGCGTCGCCAGCAACGTCAGAGCACTGAAGAGTTCTATTCGTTTGCTTTCGATGCGCTTGCGAAGAGCGCCACTTCGCTCTTTCCGACGTTCACCATATCTATCAGCCAGACACGTTCGGGTATTGCGGTCTTCGAAGAGCTCGGTCTCGTGAAAACACGCACCGAGCAGGTGAATGACATCACGCGATACTACCTGCATGTCGTAGACTATGAAGGAAAGGTCGATCTGGTCGAGAGCGTTCGCTATCAGGAGGGCATGGACGAGATCGCCTCGTTCTCACGATTCGAAGATTGGGTCATGAAGCGGTCTGCTGACGAACTTGAGCGTCGCATTCAAAGACCGCTTTTGCCACGAAATAAGAAAGAAGGCTGACCGATGCCTCATAAGCATGCTTCTCAGAAGCTGTCGAACATCACAGGTTCGATCGATCCGCTCATCGCCGCTGCTACCGCTGCGCCTACGGGCGTGTCGGCTGAAGAGCGCTTTGCGGTGTTGCTCGAAATGACCGCGGGGTACTTGAGCGAAGAGGATCAGGAGCTATTAAGGCGCGCTTTCGAGTTCGCACGTGAGGCACACAAGGGGCAGTGCCGAAAATCAGGCGAGCCCTTCGTCATCCATCCTGTCGAAGTGACCATCATCTTGGCCGATCTGCGTATGGATGTCGAAACACTGTGCGCAGCGCTCCTGCATGACACCGTAGAAGACTCTTCAACTACAAAAGAGCAGGTGGCGGATACTTTCAGTCCTCAGATCGCTGAATTGGTGGACGGTGTTACCAAGATATCGAAGATTGAAGTCGAAGACCTGAACGACGAACAGGCGCAAACGTTTCGCAAGATGCTCGTTGCGATGAACCGCGACATTCGCGTCATCGTTATCAAGTTGGCTGACCGTCTGCACAATATGCGAACGCTCTCTGCGCTGCGAGAGGACCGTCGTATCTTCAAGTCGCGTGAGACGCGCGATATCTACGCGCCCATCGCGCATCGTCTTGGTATTAGCTCCATCAAGTGGGAGCTCGAAGACCTGGCGT
>CABRGJ010000181.1 GCA_902470405.1 uncultured Eggerthella sp. | reverse complement strand
GGCAGCCTCTTCGGGATTTTCATGCGAAGGCTGGGTGCCTTCAGAGAGCACTTCTTCGATAAGACCCATCTCGCATGCCTCATCCGCGCTCATCTTCATGACCGCAGCAGCCTCAGCCGCACGTGTGCGGTCCTTCCAGAGGATCGATGCAAAACCTTCAGGTGAAAGCACAGAATAGACCGCGTGCTTTTGCATGGCAACACGATTGCCTACAGCAAGCGCGAGCGCACCACCCGATCCACCTTCACCAAGCACAACACAGATGACAGGCACTTCGATGCCCGCAAGCGCCATCAAGTTCTCCGCGATAGCATTGCCTTGACCACGCTCTTCAGCCTCGGGACCACAATAGGCACCCTGTGTATCGACCAAGCATACGATAGGACGACCGAATTTTTCGGCCTGCTTCATCAGACGTAAGCTCTTGCGATAGCCTTCAGGCTGTGGGCAGCCGAAATTACGCGCAATACGCTGATTCAGGTCTTCGCCCTTCTCTTCTGCAATGACCGTAACGGGATAACCCTGGATCCAGCCGATACCGCCGATGATAGCGCCGTCGTCAGCAAATGCACGGTCGCCATGGAGTTCGATGAAGCCTTCGACCATCGAATCGATGTAGTACTGGGCCGTTGGACGGTGTACGTTACGAGCGAGCAACACACTTTCCCAAGCAGCGTTCTCGTCCGCATGGAGATGAGAATCTTCCATAGTAGAAACAGCATCGGGCTTTACACCAGGGGCATCCGCTACGCCACGCTTAGAAAGCTCACGACGGATCGCAGACCCCTCGGTCTCTTTACCTAAGTTCTTTGCAAACAGACCGCGAATACCTGAAAAGAGCCCTTTACGATCGTCACGACGGCTTGTTCCCTTGGGCAATGGATGCGCCTGCTGCATCATGGTGTGCGTAGGCTCATAGGAAACTTCACCATCAGGATCTTGGAGGCGCTGCTCGATCACACGGCGATTGTAGATCTTCATATCGACCGTATCTGAATCGGTCTTGCCCGTAAGCCTACGAGCAGCAGGATCAGAGATCGCTTCAAGAGCACGAGCCTGATCAGAGACTGCTTCAACCCTCTCACCATCAAGCGGTTGCTGTGCCATTTGATTGCGGCGCTCCTCCACCGAGGCCATATGGATCGCAAGTGCATGCGCCAAAAAGCTCCGCAGATCGCATCGATCAACGATCGCATCGATAAGTCCATGTTCAAGTGCGAATTCTGCAGTCTGGAATCCTTCAGGGAGCGTTTGGCGAATAGTGTCTTCGATGACGCGACGGCCCGCGAAGCCGATCATGGCATGCGGCTCAGAGATGACCAGATCGCCTAAGGTAGCAAATGATGCCGTAACGCCACCGGTGGTCGGGTCGGTGATGACCGAGAAATATGGCAACCCCGCACGACCGTGACGCTCGATAGCAGCAGAAGTCTTCGCCATCTGCATAAGTGAGAACAAACCCTCTTGCATGCGCGCGCCGCCCGAGCAAGTGAAGATGATGAGCGGCAGACCCATAGCAGTAGCTTGTTCGATGGTGCGCGTGATCTTCTCGCCAACCACCGTGCCCATCGATCCCATCATGAACGCCGTCTCCATGACAGCGATGGCCACATCCATACCTGCCAAACGCGCCTTACCGCATCGGACTGCTTCTTCGCGATCGCTCTTCTGACGCATATCAGCGATCTTCTTGTCGTAATCAGGAAAACCGAGCGGATCGGTCTCGGGAAGGCCCGTATGCCATTCCTCGAACGAATCTTGATCGAACAGATACGCGATGCGCTCCTCAGAGGTGAGGCGGTAAAGCTCGCCACAAGTCGGACAAGTCCCGCCATCGCTCATGACCGCTTCAGCTTCATGGAAAAGCTTGCAATGAGGACATTTCTTCCATTCGATGGGTGCGTCAACCGCACCGACTTCTTCAGCGATGCTCTCGACCAAGACCCAATTGTTGAGCGTCTTATCGCCCGGCATCGGACGCAGGACTTTGATGTCCTTTTCAGCAGCCGCACGCAACAAAAGTTCGGTAGCAGCTGCTTCATCGCAGAGCAAAAGATAGCGTGCAGCGCATTCCTCTGCCGCCGTGACGAGCGCATATTCATTACTGAACAAGCGTTTATCGAATGTCTTGCCAAGCGAAACGACTTGTGCGAAACCAGAAAATGAGAAGCCACGCTGCTTATCGGTCGTGCCTGTTACATACACGCTCTCCGCGCCAATATTCTTGAATGCGCGCACTGCTTCTTTAAGAGCTGAGCCATAACCTGCTACCAAAAGCTGCGGTGCCCCTGCATCGGCGGTATTTCCCGTTTCGATGAGCGAGATGAGCTGATACGCGACCAAGGTTGGATCGGCTCCTGCGACAGAAGTGGGTGCTGCTGCCGCTCGCTCGCTCGCAGCAGTTTCCGTGCTCGATACGATGCGCACCACATTAGGCAGCTCTGCACTACTCGAGGGATCAGCTGATTCGATTTGGATGTACTTCTTGGAAGAGAACATGTGCGTTCCTTTTCTGACCTGCGTTAATTCTTCGCCATCACGTATTTCTGCGTCGCTTGCGCGCACAGTTTGTCACCTTTGTAGGCCTTCACGTCCGCCGCACACATGCGCGGGTTGTTGCGCGTGATGGTGGCTTCGAGGCGAATAGTGTCACCCGGGCGAACCTGCTCGCGAAACTTCGCCTTATCGATACCAGCGAAGAAACCGAGCGAACCTGCCATATCGTTCTGCGAGAGCAAGCAACAAGAAGCCGCTTGCGCTAGCGCTTCCATGATGATGACACCAGGTAAAACAGGATATTCAGGAAAATGTCCTTCGAAGAGCGGCAAGTCCGGATCAACATCAAGTTCCGCTACGATCGAAACGCCAGGCTCGCATTCGAGGATGCGCGTCACCCACAAAAATGGATCACGATGCGGC
>CABRGJ010000180.1 GCA_902470405.1 uncultured Eggerthella sp. | reverse complement strand
CCGCTACCGATCATCCCTGATGCTCCTATCGGAGACGCTGAACGCCAGATCGGCGAATACTGCGCAAGCCTCATCGAAGACGGCTCGACCATCCAGGCAGGCATTGGCAAGCTGCCCAACGCCGTGCTCGATGCTTTATCAGGCAAGAAGCATCTGGGCGTTCACAGCGAACTGTTCACCTCGAAGATGATGCAGCTTGCTGAAGCTGGCGTGATCGACGCCTCCCAGAAGACGCTGCATAAGGGCATCAACATCGCAACCGTACTAGAGGGCACAAAAGACCTCTACGAATGGGCCCATGACAATCCCTTCGTACAGCTCTTCCCCGTCGAATACGTCAACAACCCTACCGTGATCGCGTGCAACGACGCGCTCGTCTCCATCAACTCTTGCATCGAGGTCGATCTATTTGGTCAGGTAGCGGCTGAATCATTCGGACACAAACAAGCAACGGGAGCGGGTGGACAAGTCGACTTCGTGCGTGGCGCCACTATGAGCAACGGTGGCAAGTCCATCATCGTCATCAATTCAACAGCAGCACGAGGTACAGTATCGAAGATCAGGCTCTTCTTGAGTCCTGGAAGCATCGTGACCACCCCACGCAATGAAACACAGTTCATCGTAACCGAATACGGCATCGCTGACCTGCGTGGCAAAACGAACAAGGAACGCGCAAAAGCGCTCATCAACATCGCGCATCCCGATTTCCGCATGCAATTGGTCAAGGAGTTCATGGATCATTTCGGCTTTGATCCGCTTCGTTAATTAACGCAAGCGAAACAATCGCGCAATGTTCAAGACATAGTGCACGATTAGAGTAGTACCACCAAAACATGCGAAAAGGGGTACTACATGACAAGCGAAGCAACGTGCGCCAAGGTGCACCCTTGCAGTCAGCTATTGCAGCGACACCAGGAACACGCGACACAAAAGCAACGCTCTGCTGGCATGGCAGCTCGTGCGCGCAATGAAGCCCGCAAGGGACTCTATCGAAGCTCGTTCGAACATGATGCATGCGGCATCGGGGCGCTCGCCAATCTGAAAGGCATACGCTCTCACCAGATGGTGGATGATGCTCTCTCTGTCCTTGTGAATCTTGAACACCGCGGCGGCGTTGGCCTTGAGCCCAACACAGGCGATGGCGCTGGCATTCTGCTTCAAGTGCCACATCGCTTCTTTCGCAAAGAAGCTCAGAAGTGCGGCTGCCTTCTGCCTGATGAGGGCGATTATGGCGTTGCGATGCTCTTCCTGCCAACAGATGAACACGGGCTTGCTGAAGCAATGCGCATCTTCGAAGATGGATGCATCGCCGAAGGCATTCCTCTGCTCTTCTGGCGCGATGTTCCTATCGATGCACACGACCTCGGACAAGCAGCACTCGAATGCATGCCAACCATCAAGCAAGCATTCCTCGGTCGTCCAACAGACTGCGCGACCGACGAAGACTTCGAGCGCCGCCTCTACCTCTGTCGTCGCGTGATCGAGAAGCGTGCTAAAGAGACCTCGAGCCTGATCGACAAGACCTTCTATGTCTGTTCGATGAGCGCACGTACGATCGTCTACAAGGGCATGCTCGTCTCTACGCAGATGCGCGGCTTCTTCAAGGATTTGGACGACGCATCATGTGAGACCGCCATCGCGCTCGTGCATTCGCGCTACTCTACCAACACAACGCCTTCATGGGAGCGCGCGCATCCCAATCGTTACATGGGGCACAATGGTGAGATCAATACATTGCGCTGCAACGTGAATTGGACGCTTGCTCGTGAACCTCACCTCTATTCTCCAGTGATGGGAGCCGACCTTAAGAAAGCGCTTCCTGTCTTCAATGGCGAAGGGTCAGATTCAGCGATGCTCGATAATATGCTCGAATTCATCGTGATGAACGGTCGAAGCCTTCCACGCGCCGTATCGATGGTGCTTCCTGAACCATGGGATAAGAATCCGACGCTCTCACACAAGCGCAGTGCTTGGGGTGAATACCAGTCGATGTTGACCGAAGCCTGGGAAGGTCCTGCCGCCATCGCATTTACCAACGGAAAGATGATGGGCGCGGTGCTTGACCGTAACGGCTTGAGGCCCGCTCGTTATTACGTAACCGCCGACGATCGTCTGATCCTTTCGAGCGAGGCAGGTACGCTTGATGTCGATCCAGCCAAGATCTTGGTTGCGGGAAGCCTCGGACCTGGTCAGATGCTGATCGTCGATCCGGATCAGGGACGCGTGATCTTCAACGACGAGATCAAAGACGCACTTGCTGCAGAGGCCCCTTATCTCGACTGGATCAATGCTGAAACACGCACGCTCGATTCGCTCGTTGCTCAAGCGCGCGAATCAGGATCGGTCCTATCGAACGCAAACGAGACCGAACGCGATGAGAGCATGACCTTGAGCGAACGTCAGGCTATACATGGTTACTTCTTCGACGATATAGAAGAAGCGATCATCCCTATGGCGGAAAAGGCGAAGACACCCTTGGCGTCTATGGGCGCGGATACCCCACTCGCATGTTTATCGGAACATCCGCGCCGCTTTTTCCATTATTTCAACCAACTGTTCGCACAGGTCACAAATCCACCGATCGATGCACTGCGCGAATCACATCTCACGTCAACACTGCTCTATCTGGGCAACCACGGCAATCTCCTCGAAGATGCGCGTGCGAACTGTCGCTTAGTCCGTCTCGATACCCCCTTGCTCACACGTGAAGAGTTCGATGCATTGGCTCGTATCGATGAGAAGGGCTTCAAAGGAGCGAAGATATTCGCATCATATCTGGCCAACGAACCTCATGCGCTCGCTGATGCGCTCAATACGCTCTGCGAACAAGCCGAAGAGGCAGTACGCAAAGGTGCGAGCATTCTTGCAATCTCCGACCGCGTGCCAGCAGGCGAGGTGCCCATGCCAACCTTGCTTGCCGTATCGGC
>CABRGJ010000179.1 GCA_902470405.1 uncultured Eggerthella sp. | reverse complement strand
CGCGCCCGCCCGCGCGCCGCACAGCCGTGCAGCGTCCACGCATTCAGAGGCCTTGAACGAGATCACGATGCTCCTGACCAAGCGCGCGTACTGCGTCCAATAGACCGCTGCGATAGCGATGATCATATTCAGCATCCCTTGTCCAAGAATGCCCGCTATAGCGACCGCCAAAACGAAGCTCGGAAATGCTTGGAATGCGGTGATGACCTTGGATAACACGAAGTCGATCGCGCCGCCGAAGAAGCCCGCGGCAAGCCCGACCATCGTACCGATCACAAGCACTACCGCAACGACCGCAAGCCCGAGCGTGACCGATTCAGACCCGCCAACGAGCGTACGCGCCAACACGTCACGACCGAGCGTGTCGCTGCCAAGCAGAAAGCCTGCTTCGCCGGGCGATCTGAGCGAACGTGTTAGGTCGGTCGCATTCGGGTCGAATGGCAACAACAACGAAGAGAGCGCAAAGAGTACGATAAGCGCTATCACGAGTGCGAGCATCATGAAGAAATGCCTGCGTGCGCATCCTTTACGCATCGCCTTCACCTCGACTCATGCTCTTTTGCAGGGGGCCAAATTCCCGCCCTCGCGCAGATGTCTTACGTGTGTTCTTGCGCATTCGCTTTTCCGTACGCTGATCGATGAGGCGATAGGAAGCATCGACGAGCGCATTGATGATCAGGTAGATGAGCGCCATCGCAAGCGCATAGGCGCCGATGAGCGGATAATCACGATGCCCCACCGCCTCGACGGCTGCGAGTCCCACGCCCGGCCAGTTGAAGATGCTCTCAACGATGGCTGAACCACCTAACAACATACCGAACGAGACTCCCACCAGGGTCAACAGCGGAATGCTCAGGTTTCGCAATACGTGCACCCAGAGGATGCGCGCCTCGGAAACGCCGCGTGCACGCAAGCCTTCCACGTATCCACTTCCCAGTTGCTCGATCGCATATCCGCGCACCTGCCGCGCGAACCACGCCGAAAGCGGCAGCGCCATCGCGAGCGTTGGCATGAGAATGCCCGCGAAATCGCGCGTTGCCATGACGCCAAAGAGATGCAGGCGTACCGAGAACACGTAGAGCAAAAGCAGTGCGACGAAGAACGAGGGCATCGAGTTGAAGAGATAGGTGACGAAGCGCATGATGGTATCGAAGACGCCTCCGCGATGCTGTGCGCAGACCAGCCCGATCGGAATCGCGAGCGCAAGCGTGAGCAAGATCGAGGTGACTGACAGCGCGAGCGTATAAGGGATCGCATCGAAGAGCATCTCTGCTACGGGAGCGCCCGTGCGAAACGACGTGCCCAGATCGCCTTGAAAAATGCCACCCACCCAAGTGAGATACTGTATCAAGAAGGGCTGGTCAAGACCGAACTCGGCGCGTTTTGCAGCAAGCTGTTCGGCGGTGGGGACAATCCCGACGCTCGTGAACGAGCGGATCGCCGCATCTGTAGGCGAAAAGTACGAAAGCGCAAAGGCGATGATGCTCACCAGAAAAATGACTGCAAACGAACCCACAAGCGAACGCGCGATCTTGCGTGCGCTTCGAGTTGCCGAGCATGTTCGCCTCGCCTTACGCATCGCGGGATGTTCACCTGGCTTACGCATCACAGGGATAGATGGCCTGGATTACCTGGCATGACTTGCAGCGCGCGTTCGCTCAAACGAGCACTGACACCAGCCGTTTCCTCGCAAGCTTTCGTAGCCTCGATCGCAAAGAGCGGAGATGTTGCATAAAACGCCTGTTCGCCGTCGTTCCATACACGACGATATATCGTCTCATCAGCTACGATCTTCGTAAAACCGAGCGTTTTGAGCGCTGCCAAATCCCATGAAGGTCGCTGATGAAACGTGTGCGGAAGCTCGCGCGCGATCGCTTCGCAACGGCGCTCTTGCGCGGTGCTTGCGAACGAGCGATCGCCCCAGTTCAGGATAGAGGGATCGACCTGGTCGCAGAGGCGCGCACGATCGAGCGCTTCATCTGCCAGATAGGTGTACCAGTTCGCATCGAACACGAGCAACTTGCCGCCGGGTTTCAAAACGCGCTGCCATTCAGCATAGGTGGCAGCTGGGTCGCGCATGAGCCACGTGACGTTTCTCGAAATGACCGCATCATAAACATCAGAGACGAACGGGAGCTTCGCGATGTCACCACAGAAGAATTCAACAAGGTCAGGCCTGCCAGCTTGCGCGACGTTTTCACATGCACGCGCAAGCATTTGCGTAGCGCAATCGACCGCATGGACCTGACAACCAAGCTGGGAAAGGACGATCTCGAAGAAGCCCGGTCCACAACCAAGATCGAGCACTTTCAACCCTGCAAGAGGACGATCATCTGCGAGTGGAAGACCTTCTACGAACGGAATATTCCCCGCGAGCAGAAGATCGTCTGCAGTGTTGTTCGCAGCACCTGCACGTGATTCGAGCTTCTCGATCAGCACATCACGCCAAGCCTGACAATGCGCGTCCTGCAATTCATCCCAGATACCGTTCGAGTAGGTCGTGGAGCGTTCGTCCCAATAGTCGACGATCGTATCCTTGAGTGCGCATTCTTGCACGGCATTCTCCCTCAATGTGAGTATTACGATTGTCTAAATTGTAATACTCTATACGCAAAGCCGTGTTACCGAATTGCATTTCGTATCATTTCAAGGGGCAGACGGCCCTCTTGCAGGCTAGATCCTGTTTTTTGGAAGAAAACAGCGCACAAGCGAATCGGGCCGTTACAGATAGCGCCCGGTGATGCTGGCGGGATTTGCCCGGATCGCATCAGGCGTACCAGTCGCCACAACGGTGCCACCCGCTGCACCGCCACCCGGACCCAGGTCGATCACATGATCAGCATTCGCGATCATGTCAAGATCATGCTCGATCACGATAACGGTCGCGCCCTTGTCGATGAGCTGCTGCAATACTCGAAGCAACTGCGCGACATCGTCAGGATGCAGCCCGATGGTCGGCTCGTCGAACACGAAGAGCGA
>CABRGJ010000178.1 GCA_902470405.1 uncultured Eggerthella sp. | reverse complement strand
ATTCTGCCCCACATACAGGGCAGAGGTACGTTGAATGATGGAAGTAGCGCCGCACCACCCAACATCCCGCGATCACAACGAACACGAGCGCCACTGGAAACGGCCACCAGATGCCCGTTAAGATCCCTAAAACAAGCGTACCGATCCAAGCAATATCCATGAGGATACCGACAATGATCATCGTTGCCCACCATCGATACCGAGCTTTTTCATTATCCATACGATCAACCATGGCGCTTTTCGTTGTTGTGATTACTTTCCCATAGCGCTCAAGATCGTCACGCGTTAGGTTGATGGCATCAAGCCGCCGCTCACGATCCTCAAGCTCAAACTGGATACGGCTCGCCTGCTCGTCGAGAAGCGTTTTAAGAATAGTCTCGCGATTCGGGCTATCGAGCACGCCTTTGATAGCAGTAAGGCCGAGTCCAAGCGACTTCAGAAGCACGATGAAGCGCAACTGATCGGCTTCTTCCTCGGTATAGAGTCTACGTCCGCCCTCAGAATACCCTGAAGGCGCGAGCAGGCCCTTATTGTCGTAATACTGTACGGTGCGAACGGTCACGTCACAGGCGGACGCAAGCTCTCCAGTGGTATACAGTTCATTTTCAGCCATGGTCTTCACCTCCTTGATGTTGTTTCTACAACATCACGCTGCGTCACAAGCAAGCACTTTCTCAAAAGATTTTACCTAACGCGGTGTTATTTGGATTTGCATAACCTCACCTGGAAAAGTTTGCATTTCATATTGCAAACTTTTCCCTTTGCTCTATAATTTATCAAGCGTCAGAGATGAGGCGAATATTCCTCGGTAGCTCAATGGCAGAGCATTCGGCTGTTAACCGAAGGGTTGTAGGTTCGAGTCCTACCCGGGGAGCCATAAGAATTCAAAAGCACCCGTAAGGGTGCTTTTTTCTTGCCATTGTCGAATCATCGCCCATGAAATAGGCTTCAATCAGTCTTGAAACAAATTAAAGAAATAAGAAAGTGTATTTATTTGACCTGGGGTTCGCAACCAAAGGTTGCCAAGTTTTTCTTTAAATTGCTGCCGGAAGTTGGTAGTGTGAAACCATCAACTCTCATAATCTGTTCATTGCCGGCCACACAAGAAACTACGACAATGAACCATGAAAGGTGGCAGCAATGAGCTTTCGAGATAACCTCATACATTTGCGCGCTACGCACAACATGACACAAGAGCAGCTCGCGATGCTGCTCGGCGTGAGCCGTCAGGCAGTAACAAAATGGGAGTCTGAAAAATCCTACCCAGAGATGGATAAGCTTTTGAAGCTGTGTCAGATTTTCAATTGTACCCTAGATGATCTCGTTCAAGGCGATCTTACAGAAGAAAGCTTCTCGCAAGAACCAATAGCAGGACCGCTCCCGTCTTCAAAGACCTCTACCCCGCCAGTAGATGTATTTGATTACGATACGACCATGCGCCGCTTCAACTGGAAGATATCGCTTGGCGTTGCAATGATCATCTTCGGCACTGCGCTCTCACTACCATTCTTCAGTGCGACAGACCCAAACGCTAACCCGCTATTCACGCTCCCTGAGAACATAGCATCAGCACTTGGTATGATTCCTCTCTTCCTAGGAATACTGATCGATCTTGGCCTCACCATCCCTGCGGTAATCATGCGCAACCACTTCATGCGCAAACACCCCTACATCGAAGACTTCTACAACGAGGAGGATAAGATTCGGGCGCGTAACGCTTTTAGCATCCAGCTCGTCATCGGTATCGCCTGTATCTTTGCAGGTATTTGCTCGATCATGCTCTTTGGTGAGGACTCTGAAAACATCTTCGGTGTTACTCTTATGCTCTCTTTCACTGCGCTTGGTGTATTCTTCATCGTTCATGGGTCAATGACCTTAGGGCGCATCAATATAGCTCAATACAACCGCAATTCTGCAGAATTGCTCGAAGCGTCTGAGATCGAAACAGCGATGGCGATTCCCGGCTCGAAGAAGAACGAGCTTATCGAAACAAGGAAAGAGGACAGGCGCGTTGGTGCAGTCTGCGGAACGATCATGATCATAGCAACCATCATCGGTCTTTTGATGCTATTCATTCCGCTCTTAGGAGGCAATAATGAAAGCTATTCTTCTGGCTTGATCGCTTACTTCTGGTTGCCCTGGCCTATCGGCGGTCTGCTTTGCGGAATCGCCGCTCTGCTAATCAAGGGATTTTCAGCAAAGGACTAAACGCTCTTCCAGCTCTGATCTACTTGCTCGACTTGAGCGATCGACCTGAAGGACGATTTGAGTTTCTGCTGTCCGACAAGAATCAGCAGGCTCTTGGCCTTTCGTTTCAACAAAAAAGATCCGATACCACACGAGGAACATTAGTACGATCCATATCTTTCTCGATCGATCCTTACCCTGATCAATCGCTCAAGCTCCTTGACCTCAAAGAACCGAGCGGCTTCTTCCCCGGTAAACCACGTAGATACCTGTTTGATCCGTTTCTCGTCACGAAGCCAAAGAGCCAGCGGAACCGGAAATCCAAGCTTTTCTTTCTTCGCCCAATTCTTCGGCAATATCCGCTCTGCAGCAGCACGAAGTGCTACTTTTGTCTCATTCCTTCTCACACGCGAGACCCGCGGAAGCTTGCGCGCCACATTCCATACCCCTTTATCAAGGAATGGCACGCGACTCTCGACCGAATGAGCCATCGCCATCTTGTCATTCTTGAGCAAGATATCCCCCACCATCCAGCAATTCATGTCGACATACTGCATGCGAGCAGACTCATCCCAAAAACCTGTACGCGCATAATAGCGCTGCACGACCGCTTGAGGATCATCGTAGTTGCTACCGCCCTTCAATATGCGCGCACGTTCATCGGACGAGAACGCTACGCCATTGGCGTTCGTATAGTACCATCTATCGACCGACTCGCCTGCACGTGCGAGAAAGTTCGCACCACGACGTCCGCTCTTTTCAAGAAGCGCAGCCCCTAAACGCAGTAAAGGCTTCGGACACC